>NZ_JAKEVK010000049.1:0-27052 GCF_022398435.1 Pseudoalteromonas sp. Isolate6
TATTAAAACTAACTAAGCTTAATTGAGAGAGTATCAATGCGTGAGATCAAGTCTTTTATTAAAAATGCAAGTTACGGTGATTTAGAAAAAGCTTTAGAGCTAATCCAAAAAGCACTGGATGAGCAAAAGGAACAACAGCAGGCTAAAGAAGAAGTATTGGCTATGCTGAAAGAAAAAGGACTTACGCTTGATGATTTAGTAGGTTCTACCTCTGCTGACCGTCGTTCTAAAGTGAAAGCAAAATACCGTATTGAAAAAGACGGTGAGGTAATTGAGTGGACTGGTCGTGGTAAAACACCTAAAGTATTTCAAGGTGTTAACCTAGACGATTATCTAATCTAATTATGCGTTATTATGAAGGTTGTTAGGTATTGAGCAGCTTTTTTAAATAGCCTAAATAAAAGGCGTATCTTAGCAGATACGCCTTTTTTGACTTAATTATTCATATCCTGAGGTGCTTATTTACGTTCTAAGACCTTATCAGCAAGAAGCGGTACAAAATACACTGGCTCACTTTCGTAAATCTAGCGACTCCGCCGTCATTGTATTACCTACAGGCGCCGGAAAGAGTCTCGTAATTGCAGAGCTTGCGAGGCTTGCGAGGCACAAAATATTAGTATTGACTCATGTTAAAGAGCTGGTAGAGCAAAATGCACAAAAATATAAAAGCTATGGATTGCAAGCGAGCATTTTTTCTGCTGGATTAAAAGAAAAGTCGTTACAGCATCAAGTAACTTTTGCCAGTGTGCAGTCATTGTCTCGAAACTTATCACAACTCAATCAATTTTATTCATTAGTTATCATTGACGAATGCCATCGGGTGAGTGGGGAAGATAATAGCCAGTATCAACAAATTTTAAATCAACTGGCTCAGTTTAATCCTGAGCTAAAGTTATTAGGCTTAACAGCAACACCTTATCGGTTGGGTATGGGATGGATATACCATAAACATTATCATGGTTTTGTTAGAGGAAAAGCTGAATCACCATTCAAGCAGTGTATTTACGAATTACCACTTAGATATATGATAAAGAACTCGTATCTTACGCCGCCAAATAAAATCGACCCAGCCGTTGAGAATTATGATTTTTCTAGTTTAAGTACAGATTCATTTGGGCGTTATTCAGAATCTGATATGAATACATTATTACAAGCACAAACTCGTGCAACAAAGAGCATTATCACTCATTTGCTAGAGCTCAGTGAAAATAGGATGGGGGTAATGATTTTTGCCGCGACGGTTATGCATGCAAAAGAAATTATCGGCTACTTGCCCAAGCAATATAGTGCACTAATAACGGGTGAAACCAAGTCAGCCGTGAGAGATGCACTTATCGTCCAATTTAAAAATAGAGAAATTAAGTATTTAGTTAATGTCTCTGTGCTGACTACCGGATTTGATGCCCCCCATGTTGACGTGATTGCTATCTTAAGGCCTACGGAGTCTGTTAGCCTTTATCAGCAGATTGTAGGCAGAGGACTTAGGTTAGATGAGAACAAGGAAGATTGCTTTGTCATCGATTATGCAGGTAACGACTTTGATTTATTTGCACCTGAAGTCGGAAGTAAAAAGCCAAACTCAGACAATGAGCCCGTTCAGGTGCTTTGCCCAGGTTGTGGCTTTGCCAATATTTTCTGGGGAAAAGTAGACGAACAGGGCAAGCTTATTGAGCATTTCGGCAGGCGCTGTCAGGGGTTACTTGAAGATGATGAAGGCCACTCACAGCAGTGTGATTACCGTTTTAAGTTTAAAGAATGTGAGCAGTGTGGTGCCGAAAATGATATAGCTGCAAGACAATGTCATCAGTGTGGCGAAATAATGGCGGACCCAGATGATAAGTTGCGTGCGGCATTGAATTTAAAACATGCAATGGTACTACGCTGCAGCGGGCTATGTAGCGAAGTGCTCAGTGGTAACAGATTAAAAGTCACTTACTTTGATGAGGATGGAGCAAGTTGCTGTGAGGTCTATGACTTTTCTAATCAAAAGAGTCTATTTATATTCCACCAGCAATTTGCAAAGCGGCGAAAGTCTACGTCGGCACCTGCGAAATGGCGGTCAGCTGAAGAAGTGGTAGATACTGACTTAATTGCACCGGATTTCGTGATTGCTAAATTACACAAGAAGTTTGGTTGGCAGGTTTCTGAAAAACTGTTTGACTATCAAGGTAGCTATAGAAAGGCTGACAAAAGTTAGCCTTTCTATATAAAAGTCGGATTTTCCTTGGCGATTTATTCTTCTGAAGCCATTAAGCCCCAGCCATCGCCATACCCTTCATAGCCATTGGCTATGCTTTCTAGGTATTGTTCAGTCTGACTCAGTAGCTCATGCATCGGGACCATAGTTACCGTGGTGATAACTTCCCAAACACCTGTGTCAGGACATTGTTGTAACTGGGTTCTCGGTGCTAATTCGTCTTTTCCAATCGCGCTAATGAAACGCTTAGCATCATCAGCTTGCTCGAAAAGAATATAAAAATCGATATTCTGCATTTGCGTCAGATCAACGCCAGCAGCGGCAATCTCAGCTAGAAGCTCACCGTTATCATCATTTGGAAATTGCATAATTTTACTCTGCAGGTTCAATTGCTGCTATTGTCCGTCATCTGCAAGAAAATAAAAAGGATGAATGTAAATAAATGTGCGATAAAACCCACTGCGTTACAATAAAATACACCCTATGTTCAGCTTCAGCTCAGTAAAATTGCACTTTCTCTTAAAAGTCGTTTTACAGTATCCATTTTCGCAAGCACAATGGCATTATCGATGCCCATAAGTCGCGATATTTAGGTCGTTTTATTTTAATGAAGCCGTATTTCTCTTGTTTAACACTAGCGCTTTTTTTGTGCTGTTTTTCCTCGTTTTACGTAGGTGCTGAGTCTCGCCCTGCATCAGTAAAAATCTCCAACATTGAAGTCAAAGTCGAAAACGGCGACGTCGAAGACAACATCACTGGTTTTTTAAAATCTTACCAAGGTAAGCCAAAAATCCCTCGGGTAATGAAAGAGGTGCGTGCGGACATACGTCGCGCTTTGCATGCTTTAGGTTATTATCACTTTGATATTCAAATCAGTGGAGAAGGACAAAACGTCATAGCCGAAGTCAAACTTGAAGCACCACTGAAATGGAAAGATATTAATATTGAGCTTGCGGGCACGGGTAAGGATAATGTGGATTTAGTTTCGCTTATCAAAGATGTACCTATTCAAGTTGGCAAGCAAGTCAATCATGGTGATTACCAGGCAACGAAAAGCCGCTTTGAGAGCGAGCTGCTAGAGCTTGGATATTTTGATTATCAATGGCAAGAGTCCAAATTGCTTGTTCATAAAGCGAATCGCTATGCTGGCGTGCGACTGCTGCTCAACACTGGTAAACGTTATCAATTTGGTGATCTTGCTATTGAGGGAAACACCAAAGCGGCTAACTATATACGTTCACTAAGCCCATTTTCGAAAGGGCAACCTTTTGAAGCGAGTCTTTTGTCTGACTTTAATCTGTCTTTAAATGCAACTCCTTATTTTAGTGCGATAAAGGTTTATCCGCTGTTAAAGGACCGTACGAACGATCAGGTACCAGTTCGAGTGAGTGTTGAAGACAAACCTGCAAATAGCTTTGAAGTGGGTGCTGGCTACAGTGATGATGTGGGTGCAAAAACCCGTTTTAAGTGGACTAAACCCTGGATCACTGAGGATGGCCACTCCTTTGAGTCCAATCTGAGGCTGTCGCAAAAGCAACAAGATATCACAGCAAGTTATACTATCCCGGTAGACAATCCTAACGACGATTTATGGCGTGTGTTAGGTGGTTATAAGGTGCAGGATGAAGTAACGGAAGGGATCAACAGTCGAATTTGGAACGTGCAGGTACAGCGACAATGGCTAACGGACGACGAGTGGGTGAGAACGGCGTTTTTGAAACGTGAACACGAAACCACGGAACAGTTAGGCGAAAAACAACGTACGGAAATGTTGATCCCAGGCATTAGCTACTTAAAGAAAGAAAGTAAAGGTGGCGCGCTACCATATTGGGGTAATGAGCGCCTGATCTCCATTGAAGCCGCAGCAGATTCTGTACTATCGTCTGCAAATATGTTGAAAGTGAGATGGAACAATGAATGGTTAAGAAGCTTTGAAACCAAGCACTTGTTTTTTGGTCGCTTAGACTTAGGGGCGATCGTGACAAAAGATATTAACCAAATCCCGTTTACCCATCGTTTCCTTGCAGGGGGAGATCAAAGTATCCGTGGTTTTGCCTATGAATCTGTTGGCCCTCGTGATGACGAAGGGCGCATACTTGGCGGCAGGTATTTAGCCACAGGTACAGTGGAATATAATTATCAATTCCATCCAAGTTGGCGAGCCGCTTTGTTTGTGGATGCAGGTACTGCAACGAACGATTTCTCGGACGCTTGGGAAGTTGGGGCTGGGTTTGGTTTTCGTTATTTAACCCCCGTTGGTCCAATCCGGCTCGACCATGCTTGGGGGCTGACCAAAGAAAGTAAAAGTACGCGTCTCAGTATTGTTATAGGACCTGAAATCTAATGCAGTTCAGAAGCTTAAGAATCAAAATTATTACTGCCATTATTAGCCTATTTTTACTGTTGGTTTGTTTATGCTTTACCTTGCCCGGGCAAAAGTTACTGGTTTGGGTAGCGAATAAAACGGTTTCAGGCATAGAAATCGATGGTTTAGACAAGCGCTTACTATCTGGCGCCAATCTTACGTTGCGTTATCACAATGACGATATTGATATTCGCCTTAGAGACACCAAAGTCACTGTTGAGTGGTTGACCTGTGCCAGCGTTTGCATTGAGCTAGACGCAAAAGCGATAGCGATTGTACAAAAGCAGAAAAGTGTCAACGAAGAGGAAACTACTGAAAGTGGCCAAGTTGAGTTGCCACTGCCAATTGCAATAAAACGTGCGCAAGTTCAGCAATTTTCGTTGGAAACGCCTGATATTAAAGTGCAATTGCAAGGCTTGGACACGCAGCTTGCAGGTTCTGGCTCACATTTTAATGTCCCATCTTTGCTATTAGACAGCGTGAAGTTGACCGCAAAGGCAACCGATCAGCCAGTGCCTACAAAATCGTCGGCACCACTTAATGCATTAGCGCCACTCCAACTACCTAAGATAGACCTGCCGCTAACCGCTGAGCTCGGTGAGATAAAGATTAGCAACCTCGCGATAGATGAGCAGACGCTTGAGAATATCAAGCTTTCTCAAGTTATAGTAGATGAAAATGTGGACGTGGAGCAGGTTCAGCTTAACTATCAAGAATGGTTTATATCAGCGGCGGCAGAAGTCTTGCTTAGCGACTGGACTATTGACCTGAGATCAACCTTGAGTGCGCCACAGGGTTTAGCCAGTTTAACGCTGGTGGGTCGCCCTCATGATCTTACGCTTACTTTGAATACCGAGGGGATGGCGTTTGCAAAACTGCAAGCCCATGCAGATTTGACAACGACAAACTGGCCATTTGATATACAGGGTCAAATAGATAAATTAGTTATTCCGTCGGAGCCCACAACTTTAAAAAGTGCGACACTCGGCTTGAGCGGAGATGCCTCAAAATATAATTTGTCAGGCTCACTCGCTGTTAATACTGTGCAGTTTGGTGATGTTACCGCGACACTTGAAGGGCAAGGTGGACTACAAGCGTTTACTCTAGCTAAAGCAGCGCTTCAGCTTGAAAAAGCACAAGCGCAAATAGCGGGACAAGTGAACTGGTCGCAAGGATTGAAGGGTAAAGTGAACGGGGACTTTTCTCAGCTACCCGTCGATAGATTGCTAGGGCTAGTGCAATACGATGCAGGGCTTACGGAAAACGATATGTTGGCAGGTCAATTCGCGCTTGATTTTATCAGTCAAGGTGAGCAGTGGCAGGTTAATGTTGAGCGCTTTAAGCTCGATGGTAAAGTAGCGGGTGCCCCGCTTAATGCGGACGTTAAGGTCGTTGTGGATGAGAGCCTACTAGGTGAGTTTAGCCATGCACGCCTGAATTATGGCAAAAATAGACTGACGGTAAGCGGTGAGCTTGGTCAGCAGTTGGACCTCGATATTGACTTTCAGTTTGAGCAGGCGGCAAATACGCTTATTCCAGCCGACTTAAAGGGCAGTGGTGAAATCTTTGTTCAGGGCGACCACCTCAAGCCGAGGATTCAGACCGATATTAAGTTTGACTCCGTGCGTTACCAGAATATAGCACTACACGATCTCACGACGAAAGGCACGGTTGATATTGCCAATGAAATGACTGGGCAAATTAAACTGGCACTAGACCGTTTGATTGTTGACTCTGAAATGGTTGAAGACATTCGTTTAGCTGTGAAAGGCAATCAGCAGCAACATAATGCGACATTGGATATTCGTGATAAGCGAGTGGTTGCAAGCTTTGAAGTCAATGGCAAGATGCAGCAGTCTACTTGGCAGGGAGAGTTGTCGTCTGGTGAGGTAACTTCTCAAGGGCAAACGATAGCATTGCAAAGTCCTGCCGCAATCATGATCAGTGATGTCAGTCAGCGCATTGCAAAGCAGTGTTGGCAGATGGATGATACTGATTTGTGTTTTGCAGCCGAGCAAAAAGGCACACAAGGGCAGGCCGATGTTAAACTAGAGAAGTTGGCACTGGCTAAACTACAAACTTGGTTGCCAGCAGAGCTCAAAATAACAGGTGAAACTCAGGCCGTGGCTAAACTTGCGTGGCAAAACGGCCAAGTGACCCGAGCTGATGGCGAGCTGAACATTGTTGATGCCGGTGTTACGACTCATGGGCAAACATTTTCAATTGCTGAATTTAGAGCGTTATTAAAAACCAATAACAAACAAATTCACGCTGATTGGCGCATGACCTCCGATACTTTAGGTCAGTTCAGTGGTGATACGCGTGTGCCGTTAGATAAACAGTCCCCCCAATTAGCTGGTAGCGTAAAAATAGAGTCAATTGAGTTGGCTAACTTGTCAGCGCTACTAAACCGAGTAACGGAACAAAGCTTTGACCTGCAAGGGGAAGTGTTAGGGGATATAAATATCTCAGGTAGTCTCGCAGCCCCTGAAGTGAACGGTAAACTAACGGCTCAGCGCTTATTTATGTCTTCAGACTCTTTGCCCGTGGAAATCGATAAAGGTCACATCAATCTTGATTTTGATACTACTTCCGCTCAACTAGAGGCTGAGTTAACTGCAGCAAAAGGCGGTAAGGTCGCGCTCACTGGCGAAGCTTTTTGGTCACCTGAGCTCTCTGCCGAAATCAAAATAAAGGGCGAAAATATTTACGTGCAGCCAGACTCGCAGATTGAACTAACCGCAAGCCCGGATTTAACACTTGCCTATAAAGATAAAATTGCGCGAATACTTGGAGAAATTGTGGTGCCGTTTGGTCGAGTAAATATTGAATCTCTGCCAGAGGGAGTTACATCTCCAAGCGACGATGAAATCATTGTTGATGCCAAGGTGAAAAAGCAGATGTCGGTGCCAGTGCAACACGAAATAGATTTAAAACTGACCGTTAAAGATAACTTTAGGGTGAAGGCTTTAGGACTAGATAGCTTTGTTACCGGTGCAATCGAAATTGATAAGCAAGTTGAGTCGCCAATGTTAGCAACAGGAGAGTTACAACTAAGAGAGGGTAAATATCGTGCATTTGGCCAAGACTTGTTGATCCGCACAGGACAAATTGGCTTCAATGGCGCACTAGATAAACCGTATTTGAACATTCGAGCTATTCGAAATCCAGCGACAACCGCCAATGATGTGATAGCCGGTGTTGAGCTCACAGGCAATATTGCTAAGCCGCGTTTGACTGTATTTTCAGAGCCAGCAATGGATCAAGCCAAAGCGCTGTCTTACCTACTTAACGGTCAGCCTTTAGGGGAGTCTGAAACCTCTAACAATGCGCTACTCACGCAGTTTTTACTCTCACAGGGAATTGACCGCAGTGAAGGATTCTTTAGTAAGGCAGGTGAATCGCTTGGACTTTCGGATGTCAATCTATCAGCAAAAGGCAGTGGCGACGATACACAAGTCGAGGTGTCAGGCTATATCACCCCCAATGTTCAGGTCAGTTATCGTGTTGGGGTGTTTGAGTCAATCAATGAAATTGCACTGCGCTATCGTGTTTTTTCGAAGTTTTATGTTGAAGCCACGAGCGGTTTGTACAACAGTATAGACTTCTTATACAAGTTTGATTGGGATGACAAATGAAACTGCTCTGGCTCGCTCTAGGTTTTGTGATATTTCCTCTCAAAGCACAAGAAACGACGGAAATTAGAATTAGCGCTGGTGCCGATCCGTACATTATAGAATTGCTCACTTTAGCTCTCTCTTACCAGGTAGAGTCATCAAGGCTTGTATCAGTGAGAAGCATCCCTTCTCAAGACAGAGCGGTGCGCCTGCTTGGAGAAAAAGGAGGGCTGGATGTCAGTTGGTTAGTGACTAACTCACAGCGCGAAAAGGCCGCAAGTGCAATTCGCATTCCCTTAGTGAAAGGGATTTTAGGTTATCGCATTCCTTTAGTGCACAAGCATAATAAAACCTTACTGAGTGGCGTGCGTTATACAGGCGACTTGCGTCGAGTTACTTTTGGTTTACGCAGAGATTGGCCTGACCATCAGATTTTTGAGCGTAATGGCCTCAGCGTGACCTCTTTTTCACAAGAAGACAGTGGTTATGACATGCTGTTGAAAAAACGTTTTGATGTGTTGCCAAGTGATTTAGTGAGTATTGAAGCTGCTCTGAGTGACACTGATTTGGTAGCAGATCAGCATGTGGTGTTTTACTATCCTTCTGCGGTATATTTTTTTGTTTCTCACAACAACCCGTTGCTCCATAGTCAAATTGAGAAAGGTCTCAAAAATGCACTGCAAGATGGCCGGTTTGAGGCTTTATTTTTAAAACATTTTTCCGCTCGCCTTGAAAAGCTAGATCTTAAAAACAAAACAGTCATAGAATTAGACAATCCAAATCTGCCACCCAGTGCGCCGTTGGAGGTACCATTTTATTGGTATAAACAAGGAAAATAATAATGAAAAAAACCCTACTATCTATTGCGCTTGTCATAAGTTCATCTCTTGTCTTAGCAAAACCTTACACAAAGTCACCATCTGAAGTCGTTGCTGAGGCCAACAGCAGCGACTGGCAGCAACTGGATCCTGAAAATATTCTCAAAATAGAATTACAAACAGGATCGGTCTACATCGTGCTCAATCCTGAACTTGCACCTAATCATGTGGCAAATATTAAAGCGTTAGCACGAGAGGGCTTTTACACTAATTTGAGTATGTATCGGTTTGTGGAAAACTTTGTGGCCCAAGGTGGCGATATGTCGGACAAAAAAATGCCACAAAAAGGAAAGAAAGCGATTGCCGCTGAGTTTTTTCATAGCACAGAATCAACTTTGAAGATCACATCGCTAGATGCTGTGGACGGCTACGCGCCACGTACCGGGTTTCTAAATGGTTTTGCCGTAGGACAAAATGAAGCTGGAACCAAAACTTGGATGACACACTGCGTTGGTTCGTTTGCCATGGCTAGAACCAACGATATTAATAGTGGTGGTACTGAGTTTTACATCACGTTGACGCCGCAGCGATATCTAGACAAAAACACCACTGTGTTTGGACAGTTGTTATCGGGAATGGAGCATGTTCAGCACCTAGATCGTAAACCAGTTACTGGACAAGCGTTCAATGTTATCAAAGGCGTTACGGTACTTGCTGATGTAAAAGGTGCGCCTTCGTTTAAAAGGCTAAAAACAAATACGCCGATTTTTGAGTCGCTAATTGCTGCGCGTAAAAATAGAGCGGGAGATTGGTTTGTTGATACGCCAAACCATATAGATATATGTTCGGTCTCCGTCCCGGTTGAAATGGAAGGCGCGAAGGGGAATAAATAACCTGAGCTGCGGATAATTAATGCCTTTCTAGCAGCTAGTTTTAGCGCTAACTGCGTTGAATTCACTTCCAATAGCCAGCTATTGGTGCGTAAATTCGCCTTGTTTTCCCTAAAACTCTCTGGCTAGACAAGGAAAAAACTAAGTTTTGCTTTAACAACAATGAGTTGGAACATTCCTTATCCAAACCTCAGGTTAAATAGTAATACTTAGATGTGATAAAAAGCCATGTGAGAACATGGCTTTTTTACGTTTTACTGTCGGTTAGTTCTTACCGCATACGGAGTTTGATCTTGTTCACTCGAGCGATAAGGATTGATATCTAACCCGCCGCGGCGAGTATAGCGCGCATAAACGGATAATTTTTCTGGGCTAAAGGTGCGCCAAAGCTCACAGTAAATGCGCTCTACACATTGCTCATGGAACTCGTTGTGGTCACGGAATGAGATTAGGTACTTAAGCAGCGCTTCTCGGTCGATTTGCTTACCACGGTAACTGATCACTACGCTTGCCCAGTCTGGTTGTGAAGTGATCAGGCAATTTGACTTGAGTAAGTGGCTGTGAAGGGTCTCTTCAACCATTTCATCAGAGGCAAGCTTTAGTAAGTCACTATTTGGTGTGTAGGTATCAACTTCAATATCCAGCTCATCGATACATTCACCAGGGAGACGTGTGAAAGGAATACAATTGAATTCATCTGCGCCAAATAATGTCACGCTAACTTGGCTATTTGATGCTGTGGACAGATCCGCAGCTAGCGTTTGACGCACGGTTTCCATCGTATCAAAGCGACTTTGGTTAAAGCTATTCAAGTAAAGTTTGAACGATTTTGACTCAATGATATGTGAGCTTTGGCAAGGAAACACAAAAGTGGCAACCGCAACTTGAGGTTTACCCTTGTTATTGAGCCAAGACAGTTCGTAGCCTGTCCAGGTATCTTCACCTTTGAATGGTAAAGCGGACTCATCAACATTGATTTGGTCACGATTAAGTTTACGTGCAATGGGGTGCAGCAGGCTTGGAGTATAAACACTGGCGTATTCTGTGGTTTTACCAAGCACAGAAGATTGCAGCTCTGGCGAGTTACTGTAGTCTGTCATGTTAATTCAAATCTCGTTACAATGCGGTCATTATAACGAATGTTTACCTCGGGATTAATAGCATTTTGCTTAATTAAACGAAACAAGTATTCAGCCCGAGGTGAGAAAAATAAAGAGAGCTTTATATATGACTCAGCCCGTAAATATGGCGCGCTTGCATCAAGCCTATGTAGATTATCATCAACAGATCTTTAAAGATTTACCGAGTACCGAGTATGATGAAAGTTGGCCAAGCCCATGTGAGCAGGGTGAACCGAACAAGCTTAACGAGATAAAATGGCTAGCGGTAGAGCGCTCGCCAGTGGGGCATTTAAATGATTTAGCCAAAGCGTTGGAAACGCAATTTCCTGAGGGATTGAACGGACTGTATGGTGATTTCTTTGCTGGCAATATCGTGGCATTTATTGAGGGTAAGCAAATTGAGCTACTGCAAGCATGGAATGAAGATGACTTCGAGCGCTTGCAGCAAAATATCACCGGGCATATTTTAATGAAGCGCAGGCTCAAACAACCTGAAACCGTATTTATTGGCTTAACAGAAGCAGATGACTTATTGGTGTCGGTCGATGTCGCTACGGGTCAAGTTGGGTTAGAGTTTGTCGGTAAGAAGCAGCACCATGTTTTGGCAGATTCTATCGCTGAGTTTGTGGAAAAGCTGACCGTTAACTATCCAATATAGCTAATTGATATAAAGGAGCTTGCGCTCCTTATTGAAAGTCCCACGAAATATTCGAGACCAATTGGCAAGTTTCACATCGAAAGTCGAAAAGGCCGAACCAAGGCTCCTCGAGTAACCAGTCTCCCTGGCAGCTTGGGCATTTTCTTGCTTTTTCTGCGGCGAGGTTTTCGCCGCCAACACGATACAGATAATAGTAAACCGGCTTTTTCGTGAGATAGCGAATACGTTTGCTCAAATTCATGCCACGTCTAAACAAATCGCTACTCGTGCTGGAAATTTCCTCCAGTGCAGCAAATTCGCAGCGAGTCGCACCATTGATCTGTATTTGGTCGCAGGCTTGCCAATCTTCTTTCCATTTGATCAGTGCTTTGTAATCACCGTTGGCAATCGCTGGGATTTTATATAAAGGCACTGGCAAAAAGTCGTCGCCACAATACAGTGGACTACAAGTGTGTACGTATGTGGTGTAGAGAATGTAGCTTGATGGTTCATGACAGGCATCAGCGCTGTTGGCATGTATATCTTGTCCAAAAACTTTGACCTTAGGTGCAAGTAAGCCTGATTGCTGTAGTTGGTCAATCGCAAACTTCACAAAAGGACTATGGTTTAATGGATGCAAAGCGTCTTCTTCAGGACACATCACGCGAGTAATGAAATAACCATCTTTAAGTACGGTTGGAAATTCGTCACCAATGATTTGACCATTAAAGCGAAGTGCGTTGACCACACGGTTGATGGCCTGCTCAGCAGCATCTAAGGTGGTTTCCTCATAGCAATCAAACGTTAAGTCGACAACAAACACTACGACTTCTCCAATAATGCAATGAGCTTATCAAGCTTAGCTTCAATTCTATCTAATTGGCTTTGTGAACTTGCTTTGACGACCTCTTCAACCTCTTGATAGTGATCAATACAGGTAGGGTCTTGTTTGTACGCAGCAATGCCCGAGATAACGTCTGGCATTGCGACGCTTTGAGTTAATTTGCTTTTTGTTAGCGCGACGGTTGGAGTCTTTCCACTATCGACTAATTTTTTGATAGCTCTGGCAACAGCAGGGTGCATAGAGGTTCCTAAACGCCTTAATCATAGGAATGGATCATAGCACCAAGTTACGCAAGGAGCGATTGCTTTAGCTATCTTAACATCGCATCTAGTTCGTCAATGATTTCACTCCAATCGGCGTCTTCTTTCAGCGATTCTTCAATAAAGTGACGCTGTCCTTCATTCCAAAATGGTGCTTGGCTTAACAGCATACCGTCAGGAAGGCGGTGTTGTTTGACAAACCCTTCAATCGCCTTGGGATTGTTGTCCAGCCCAAGTTGGGCAAATAAAGTACTCATAGTGTGGCGACTAGTATCCATATCATTCTCCCTCGTTTGCTTGAATTTTACTCACTAACTATAGTAAAGGTGGTTGTAAAACCTTTAGCAAGTCGTCATCGATAAAAACCATAATGACCAATGCGATGATAAATATACAAGTCCACGACTGAATAAATTGTGACTAGTATCAATATCTGTCATTAATAGTCGCACATTATTGGAGTATGCAAAAATTTTGAGGTTTTGATATTAAGTAGTATTTCGACATGATTATCAGAAGCTTGGGGCAATAACAATAAGGAACCGTGATGTCAGTAGAAACTTCTCAGCATGAATTAATCGTTAGATATTTAAATCCAGAAGATATCAATGTAGCCGCGAGTGTGTTGTATCAGGCTTACCATGATGATCCGCTACTCAAGCAGGTACTGGAGGCAAAACAAGAAGCCACCTTTGAAAAAAAACTCAGATCTTTAATACGTGAAGAGCTTTCAGCATTTGGCCAAACGGGTCAGCCGATGGTGGGGTTATATCATCAAGATAGATTGGTCGCGGTAGCATGTGTTATTGCAAATAGCGATGAATTGGGTGCAAATCGGCAATGGCATTGGCGATTACGACTTATGATGAGCGCAGGGTATTTGCAAACGCAACAGCTGATTGAGAAAGAAAAGTCGATTAGACAAGCGTTGCAAGCACATGAGCCGTGTCACTTTTTATCCCTAATTGCTGTTGACCCTCATGTTCAAAGGCTTGGTTATGGTCACTATTTACTTACTGCACTTGATGACTTAATTACACAAAGTAAAGAAACAAACGGGATGGCTGTATTTATTACCAAACCGGAACAAACGAAGTTTTTTGCAGGTCATGGTTATCAAATCTTACAAAATATGGAGTTTAGCTCTGTAGAGGGCACATTGTTATTTAAGAACAAATAGCAACAATGGAAATTACTATGTGAGAGATCTCGTACGAGAATGTGGGTAAAGGCGCTTTGTAGTACCGAATTTGTAGTGTGTTTTTGAGTTATGGTGCTGATTTTAAAAGAGTTACTTTATTTTTCCTTTAGATGACAAGAAAAAGATTGTTCCTAGCTATCTAACAAAAATGCTCAATCTCCGTAAACTTAACAATGTAAGGAAACACAAGAGCAGGAGCTCAGCGTCAAAGGATAAGGAATTTGACAACAAGAGAAGGATGTATTGCATAAGGCAAGGAAGATCTGGAACTCGAGGAAGCGAGTGTGAAGTGGAACTTCACTAGGGATAAGGAGACACACGGAGTGTCAAGGAGCGCGGGAAGCGTAGTGGAGCAAGGAAGAGTAAATAGGGATGAGCAAGGCTTTAGGATGAAGGAGCGCAATCTGGATGATTGCGAAGCGGATGGGTTACACTGGATGTAACAATGTATAGGGAGCACATAAGGACTATGTGAAGCGGAGCCAAGATGGTGTTGGAGCGCGGGAAGCGAAGTGGAGGCCAAGAGGGCTAAAATGGAGATGCACTGGAAGTGCTAATGGATGACACAAGGATGAGAGTAGGGTAAGTCGGAGTACATACCCGTTCAGGGGAAGAAGAATTGGCGGATTGCTTTTGGGTTGTAAAGCAGAGGAATCGGATACCTCTTGGGATAATCGTCAGGATTGAGGCGCAGCAAATAGGCTAGCGCCTTAGTTTTTTGGCGTCTCGAGTCTGTAATCGCTCCTTATTCTGGAATCATACTCAAAACCTATCGGCTTGTAGTTTCAAACCATCTCTATGCTTATTGCAATATTAGTCCTTCATTTTAGTTTTATACCGATTTTATTAAGTAATTGATTTACATCGAAACGTGAAAATAACTTTAGTCGCTGGGTAAAAAGCTTCCTTTTTTGGTTAAAAGAAACATTTTTAACGAAGCTCATATGTTATTTCATCTTTCAAAGTAGTCGAAGAATTCATTCAATTGGTGTCAATGCGCTACAGGCTCTCTTTATTGAGAGACTATCCAGTACTCAGAAACTTATAACAAACAAAAATAGCTAAGGAAAAAAAATGGAATGGTACCTAACTGTATTAAAAAGATATTCTGATTTTAGCGGACGCTCAAGACGTAAAGAGTATTGGATGTTTATCCTGATCAACGCGCTGATAGGCTTTGTAATTGGGATAGTTGACGGGCTCTTAGGGACCCTTATTTTAACTGGTATTTATTATTTAGTGGTACTAGTACCCACTGTCGCTGTATCCATTCGCCGTCTTCATGACACTGGGCGTTCTGGTTGGTGGGTTTTGGTAAGTTTTGTACCTATTATTGGTTTGATAGCCATCATATATTTTACTGTACTGGATAGTGATGTTGGAGAGAATGAATACGGACCAAGTGTTAAAGGATATGTGTAACTAACGACACAGGGGTAATAAAATGAGCCACACCATGTATCTATATGAAGTTGAGCATCAAGACATTAATAATGTGATCAGTTCAGGTTCTAATAGCGAGATTTTCTCACAAATAGTGGCGAACAAAAGTGATGAAGAGGTAAGGGGGCTAAGAAGGCTTTTTGATAAAAGTTATAGTCGCCACCCTGACTCGCTTGAAAGTAAAGATGCAGCCGAACTTATCATAGCACTTCAGCATGTATTTATCTTACTAATGGGCAAGCCGTGTCTTTTGAATTTACCCTAGATGAAGATATCGCCCCTGAATTATTTGACTTTCCATTTGATGATTGGGATGAAGATGATTTTGGTATGCCTATCAGTGTCGATGGTGTGCCTGCAGTAATATACAGAAATAACAAGTCGCTGTTAGACTATCATCATAAGTTTCAAACTGTATTGACCGAAGAGCGGTATGATGAAGATAGCATTGACGAGGACGATTTAAGAGAGTTGGTTGGCTTTTTAGAACGGGCAACGGCTCATCGTCGCGGGGTGTGTATATTTTGCTTTGAGTGATGGCTTAAACACTTTTGATAGGTACTTAAATTCGATTTAATTTAAGTACCTACTTCAACACTTAATAGACTAGCTCGCGATTTTATAAGCGGGCAATTCTTTTTTGACTAATCGTTCATTTTCTAAGTAAAGCTTACCTTGATAGGCTGACTCGCCATCTGAACTAAACTCAAACATAAATTGGCTTTTTATTCCAAGTTTGCCGTCTTTTAATACGCCGAAACGGCGCTTAATGCAGGCAACACTTAACAGTTGCACTTGCAAACTTTCAGCTTGATGCTGTGCATGCCTATTTGCCGCTTCTGCGATCTGACGGCTATACCAAAATAGCGCGATAACAGATGATACGATGATAAAAAGCCAAAGCGTTGTCATTTAAGAAAATAACCTTCCAATTGCACGAGACAGAGTTTCACTGCGATTTTCTGCCCTAATAATCCCTAAAACATGTGGGCGTAATATAGGTATTGCAACTAAGTCTGCGAAAATACTGCTGAAAAGTCCATCGATTTGATTATTTTCAGCGGCTTTTTCCATAAAGATAAAGAGCCTTTGCTGGTCGGTTAATGTCTCCCAAGCACGCCCTGCAATAGTGAGTAAGCAATCTGCATCTGAACCCAACTCGGATGCTAAAATAGTGTCTACTGCTTGCGCGATGAGACCAAGCGCGTGACTTCCCGACATTGCACGCAAATTGGTGACTACAGCGTCCTTATTTTGCTCGTAGCATGCGCGGGTTAAAGCGGCTAAAAAGTCTTCGGTTTGTGGTGTTGAGATCGTAACGTGCTCAAGCATTGCGGCTAATGGGGTTTTAACTTCTGCCGGCAAAACAGACCAAACCTGTTGCAGGTTGCTCGCATTATGACCATGGTCTAGACGTAGGGCAAAATCAGCAATGCCTTGTAGCGCTATTTCTTGCCAGCGTTCAAACCCGAGCTTACCAGAAAAATAGAGTTCGGCGTGCTCGTAATATTGAGAAGCCGGGCGATTAAGTTCACGCTTTAATAGCGCATTGAACGCTGCGAGTTTGTTCGCATTTGGTGTGAAGACATAAGGGTTGTTATCAAGCTTCCCTTGAGCGGTTTCGCCCGTGAGTTGTGTACCTAATGCTTCGAGTACCATGGAGGCAAAGTGGTCACGGCTGGCGATAATGAGTTTGCTTTGCTCATCCAGTGGAAATTTTAAAAACCAAACATAAGGATCAACGGTTGCTTCATTATCCCAAAATTGAATTGCCATGATGGCATGACCACCAAGCGGATACGGATAAGGGACTTGAGTATTCTCGATTTGCGCAAACTGCTTCTTATCTATTTTTGTGATACGTCGACCCATATCATAGACTCGCCACTGGGTACCGGCGTTTGTTAGTAATTCACCTAAAGTTGAAATTTGCGCTGTCATGAATGCTCTATATGTTACTTATATTTTCAATAGCGGCAATTATAGCTACTTTTGGAGGCGCTGATAAGCCTATGAAAAAGGTGCACTTGAGAGAATTGGCTAGCTCCTAAATAATGCAAATTGCTATAATGTAAAAAATTGAGAAAGAGACGGAACCGATGAACTCGGAATTATTGATTCAGTTAGACGAACTAGAGGCTTGTTTAAAAGCAACGGGTCTTTGGCAAGATGAGCCAATTTCGGCTAAGGCGCTTACCTCAACAGAGCCATTTTGTTGCGATACGATGACCTTCGCGCAGTGGTTGCAATTTGTATTCTTGGGTAAAATGCGAACGATGGTAGAGAGCGGCGAAGCATTACCGGAAAACATGGCGATTGCGCCAATGGCTGAAATGGTATTGAGTGAACATCTTTATTTTAATGCAGTGCACCAGTGCTTAAAAAACCTTGATAATACAATTGCAAAGAGCGCGTAATGCTTGAGATTTTATATCAAGATGCGCATTATGTTGCGATAAATAAGCCGTCAGGGTTATTGGTTCATCGCTCGTTTTTGGATAAGCGAGAAACACAATTTGCGATGCAAATGCTGCGTGATCAACTTGGTCAACATGTTTTCCCCGTTCACCGTTTAGATAGACCGACGTCAGGCGTGCTGCTGTTTGCGCTAAGTTCTGAGGCCGCGCGAGACATGAATGAAGTCTTTATTAGCGGTAATATTCAAAAACGCTATTTAGCGCTTGTTCGCGGATTTGCTCCGGAATCTAGATTCGTCGACAGACCACTCAAAGAAGAGCTCGATAAAATCGCTGATAAGTTTGCCTGTCAGGATAAAGCTCCGCAGGAGGCGCAAACACAGATAAATTGTTTATTGCAGGGTAGCTTGCCAATTCCTCTTGGCAAGTATCCAAGTATCCGCTACTCATTGGTGGAGTGTTTTCCTAAAACCGGTAGAAAACATCAGATCAGGCGCCACCTCAACTATTTAGCACATCCGATTATTGGTGATGTTAATCACGGTGATAATAAACACAACCACTTTTTTGTCGATCATTTTGGCTTACGTCGATTGATGTTATTTGCAACTAAATTGGAATTTGTACATCCTTATACCAACACGACGATTTCAATTACCGCGGATTTGGGGGAAGAAGCATTAGCTGTCTTCGCTCAGCTCGGTTGGTCAGATAACGAGAAGGATTATAAATAATGGCAAAAGTTTCCATTTTTGTAGGAAGTATGTACGGCAATGCTGAAAACTTGGCAAATGACAGTGCTGAGTTTTTGAATAAATCGGGTCATGAGGCAAGTGTTATTGAACCAGCTTCCATCACTGATGTAACGCAAGCAGAAAACATTTTGTTTATTTCATCTACTACCGGCTCTGGTGATATTCCCGATAACTTGTTGCCTTTATTTTTGCAAATGCAAAGCGAATTTCCGATGCTAACGGGCAAAAAAGTAGCGGTCATCGCATTGGGGGACTCTAGTTATGGCGATACTTTTTGTGGTGCAGGAAAACAAATTGATACCCTGATTGAAGAGTTGAACGCCACTCGAGTACAACCGCGTCTAGACATCGATGCCTGTGAATATTTTGAGCCTTGGGAGCCTGCTGAGCCTTGGCTTCAAGCATTGGCAAAAAACCTTTAGGTTTTATCTTCTGTTCAGCATTACCTTTCAATTTACGCGGCTTAATAGGTCGCGTTGCCTGCTTAAATAGCAAACTCATCGGCATAGTCATAGTAACCAAAAAAACATAAATGTTTACATTTCGGTTACGTTGTGTGACATTAGTCTTGGTTGTATGAAAATTGACCGATATTATAAAGTTCAAACTAATGAAAAGGAAAAAATAATGATTAAACCGATTCTATTTGCTGTATCTGCTATTTTTGCCACCGCGATGTCGTCTAATGCTACCGCATTCGAAGAAATTTACCTTGAATGTTACAAAAATGGTGAGTTGTTATGGGCTGACTCTTTTACTGATTATCGAGACGCGGATAACGCATCGAGAATTTGCAGGAGAATTGGTGGTACGCCAATAATGTACTAACGATATAAGTTCTTTATGAAACTTCCTTTAGATAATTTTAATCAGTATTGAAGCCTAACCAAAGTTTTGGGTTTAAATCAGCTATAAGCGACGTTGAAAAGTTGTGTATTTAAACGATAGAACTATCGTAATCTTTAAGGGAAAGTGAGTTAAAAGTGCTGCTTTAATATGTAAAAATCCAATATCATCACTGATATTGGATTTTTATTTTTAAACCCTAGCTCTTAGCGCTAAACACGTTTCGTCTGAACTTTCAGTTTTAACTTTTGACCTGGCTGGAGATACTTCTGCCCAGTCAGGTTGTTCCACTTGACGATTTCATTCACGCTAACGTTAAATTTAGTGGCGATACGTGCTAGTGAGTCGCCTTTACGCACTTTGTAAGTGATTGTGCGTTCGGTATTGACGAGGACGGTTTGATTTGCTGCTTTTTCATCTTTAAAGACGGTAAGCTTTTGTCCAAGGCGCAAAACGGCATTGGTTTTTAACTTATTCCAGCTAGCTAATTGCTTAACGGTAACATCATATTCGCGGCTGATATCCCACAATGTATCGCCTGACTTTACCGTGTGGCTGAGCTTTTTCTTGGTCACTTTGTTGGCGGCAAGGCGCACCTCTGGTGGTAAATGCTCACTTTGCAATTCGCCATCACTGAGTGGCACCAATAGCCTCTGGCCAACACGGATCATATTGCCATCGATGCTATTGAGTGAGCGAATGGCGCCGATACTAGTATTAAACTTAGTCGCAACGACCGACAGGCTATCTCCTTTTTGCACCGTATAATATTGCCAACGAAGCCTATCTTTTACTTCTGTCTTAGCTAATTTCTCTTGAAAGGCGTCAACCTTTTCCATAGGTAATAATAACTGATGTGGACCATCTGGATCGGTGGCCCAACGATTAAAACCTGGATTTAGGCGATAGAGTTCAGTTAAAGAAATATCAGCCATTTCAGCGGCAAGCGCTAGATCAATTTGTGACCCTACTTCAACAGTATCAACTACTTGGGCATTGATGATAGGTTGCCACGTGACCTTAAACTCATCTGAGCGTTTTAATAGGTCGGACAAAGCAAGTAATTTAGGAACATACGCAGTGGTCTCGCGAGGTAAATCGAGAGACCAAAAGTCGGTGGGCAAATGCTTTTTACGGTTTTTTCGGATTGCTCTGAGCAATCGACCTTCACCTGAATTGTAAGCGGCAATTGCGTTTAACCAGTCGCCTTCCAGCGTTTTATGGAGGTAGGTGAGGTAATCAAGTGCCGCTTGCGTTGATGCAACAATATCGCGACGGCCGTCATACCACCAATTTTGTTTGAGGTTGAAGCGTTCACCTGTTTGAGGCATAAATTGCCAAATACCGGAAGCGGTGCGGTGTGAATAGCCAAAGGGATCGAATGCGCTTTCTACAATAGGTAATAACGCGATCTCGACAGGCATATTGCGCTTTTCTACTTCTTCAACAATGTAGTAGAGGTAAGGCTCTGCACGTTTTGCGATACGGTCTAAATAGGCTTGGTGACGTTGATAGTAATTACGTTCGGCGACCACAGGTCTATTTTGCGGTACTTCGATAGATAACTGATAACGGATCCGCTCCCATACATCGTCAAATACAGGCACAGCCTCTTCATCTTCGTCTTGCCATGAGGTGCTGAGTGTTTGAGAGATATCATAAGGGCTCGCGTGATCTAAGTTGGCCTGCTTCACTTGTTCAGTTGCAGCTTCCAATGGGGTTTCTTGTGTGATTTCACAACCACTTAATATTGCTGTTGATGCAATAATAAAGGCGAGCTTTTTCATAAATGCGTTCTTTTGCTTGGGGGTTCGGACAAAAACTCGGCAATATTACCGAGTTTGTATCAGCATTTAAAGCTTCTTTATTATTTTATTTCGACTTCCTAAAAATCGTTAGAAATGCTTATCTTTGGCGGCATTGCTAAGAAAATGGATAATTTATTCAATACTTCCCATGTAAGTACGCCAAAAAAGCGTCATTTTGGCGTTACATTAGGTCACTATTGAATATTTTAGAAGTTATCCTTCCATTTTCTTAGCGCACTAAAGCGAGCTTCAGGTGTATTTTCTGACGTGATAAATTGTGGTGGAATATGGGTGAGGATGGCTTCATTCGCGGCACGTACAAAAGGATTGATTGCTTTTTGTTGTTCAATTGTTGTAGGTATTGTGCGCTCGTTACTGGCACGTAATGACTTTGCTTGTTGGTGATACTGGATCAGTGCTTGGTTAGTGGGCTCAACAGCCTCAGCAAAAGCAAGGTTTGCGAGCGTATACTCGTGCGTGCAATACACTTTGCATGTGTCAGGTAGTGTGAGTAGCTTTTCAAAGGAGTGCCACATTTGGCTTGGTGTTCCCTCAAAAAGCCTGCCACAACCTGCATTGAATAAGGTATCCCCCGTAAAAGCCAGCTCATCATTTACATAACAGATATGATCTAAGGTGTGACCTGGGGTGGCAATAATGTTCAGCGTGGTATCGAAAAGTGTGATCGTATCATGTTCACTGAGGCCGTGAGTAATGCCTTTATATTTACCATTTTTAGGTCCGTAGACTGTTAAGCTAGGAAAATGTGATAAAAGCGGGGCAATGCCATCAGTGTGATCCCAATGATGATGGGTGACTAATATGCCTTGGAGTGTTAAATCAAACTTGGCGAGGTAATCTAAAACAGGTTGTTCGTCACCGGGGTCAACCACCCAACAGTTTGAACGTAGAGGGTCTTTTATCAGCCAGATATAATTGTCATCAAATGCTTTGATTGCATCGACTTGCACCATAACGCAATGCTCTATAAAGTGATTAATAACACCAGTATAACGAGCTTAGTAAATGAAACCAGCGTTAAGTTTTTTACAAGGACCCAAACCCGATGAGTGGCAGGACTTTCCTCACGGTGAATATTTAAAAGTGGGGATCCAAAAACGACTGGATGAGTGGCTACCAAGAATGTTTGGTTACCACATGCTAAAACTCGGCTGTTTGAGCGGTCAAATGAATACCTCTGCCAGCCCGATTAAGCATCAAGTTTGTGTTGCCCCACAAGGCAAACATGTCGGAGTATTTGCTGAAATTGACGAGCTACCTTTTTACGAAAACTCAGTCGATGCTTGTATTTTAAGCCAGTGCTTAGAATATCATTCTGATCCGCATCATATTCTACGCGAAGCCCATCGCACACTTATTCCCGGTGGTTATATTGTGATCTCAGGTTTTAATCCGTTTAGTTTATGTGGTGTGGCGCAAATGCTTCCCTTTAGTAAAGAAAAACTCCCTTGGTCAGGGCGCTTCTTTACTCCATCTCGGGTGAAGGATTGGCTAGACTTACTCGGGTTTGAGATTGTTGGTGACGAGCGCTTTATTTACGCGTCTTTAGCGCGAGGCTCCAGGCTTTCTCGTTTTGCGCCATGGCGCCGCTTTTGTCGTCATTACTTAAAGCCGATGGGAAGCGTGTATATGTTGGTGGCAAGAAAGCGGGTGATGCCGCTCACTCCAATCAAACCCAAATGGCATGTAAAGCCCAAGTGGACACCCGCTGTGAAAGGAGCTGGGCTCAGGCAAACCTGCCAAGATAAAGAATAACGAGTGTTAGTTCTTAAGATAAATCTTAAGGGAGCTGTTATTTGTTATAGAATGACTCCCTAGTTAGACGCTGGCTTCGTAGCCCTCATCTACAAGTAGATTTGAGCCTGAAGCCGCTTCTCGTGCTAAATCATCGACAAGCTCATTGTATTTATTTCCAGCGTGGCCTTTTACCCAGCGCCACTGGATCGTGTGCCGGCTGGTGGCAGCGTCCAGTCTTTGCCATAAATCGACATTTTTTACCGGTTGTTTAGCTGCGGTTTTCCAATTGCGCTTTTTCCAGTTTTCAAGCCAAGACTCAATGCCTTGCTTAACATATTGGCTGTCGGTATACAGAATGATATCGCAGGGACGCTTTAATGTTTCGAGTGCAACAATGGCTGCAAGCATTTCCATTCTGTTATTGGTTGTGAGCTTATACCCTGCACTCATTTCTTTTTCATGTCCTTGATAGGAAAGGTAAACACCATAACCACCTGGACCTGGGTTACCTAAACACGAGCCATCGGTATAAATCTCTACGGTTTTTTGCACTGAATTGCCTATTTTTATGTAAAATGTGCGAATAGGGCAAAATAATAGCAAAGTTAAGCGGGCAACGATATGCACACACGGCAAATAGTACTGGATACAGAAACCACAGGTATTGATCCTAAAGCAGGGCACAGGATCATTGAAATTGGTTGTGTTGAGCTAGTCAATCGCAGACTAACGGGGAATAACTTCCACGTATATATTAACCCTCAGCGCGACATTGAAGAAGAAGCCATTGATGTTCACGGTATCACCAACGAATTTTTACGCGATAAACCTTTTTTCCATCAAATTGCGCAAGAGTTTTTTGACTATATTAAAGGAGCTGAGCTTGTCATTCATAACGCGCCGTTCGACGTCGGCTTTATGGATCACGAGTTTGCTAAGCTAAATCAAGGCTTTCCGGCGACCCATGACTATTGCCAAGTGCTAGATACCTTGGTGATGGCCAGGGATCTTCATCCAGGCCAGAAGAACAGTCTAGATGCACTGTGCCGTCGCTATGATATCGATAACTCAAAGCGTACGTTGCACGGCGCTTTGCTGGATTCCGAGATCCTTGCTGATGTTTACCTTTCGATGACGGGAGGCCAAAAAAAGCTCAATTTGGCGAACCAAAATAAAGGTGAGCAGGCTAGCTCAGGCGGTGGCATTATTCGTTTAGACAGTAATCGCCCTGCACTTAAAGTTTTACGTGCTTCTGCCGATGAAGAACAAGCACATACAGAACGTTTAGAGCTTGTAAACAAAGCTTGTGGACAAAGCTTGTGGCAACAATAATGAATACAATCGGTATCGTTGGGATGGGGTAGACGCTTAACTAAGGGCTTTATCCCAGAAAAAGATCACTCAGGCCATCAAGGCAATGTAGGGTTAATGCATGAATCTAAAACAGCTTATCTTGGGGTTTGTACTGCTAGTAAGTACGATTGTTGGCGCTCAAACACCACAGATAACGATGTTACAGCGGGACGGCAAGGTAAATGAAATCCCTCTTTTAGATAACCGTTTTCGCATTGATTATAATATTGAAGAGATTACTTTACTGTTTTTTCGCGCACCTGGCACGCCTGCCGTGGTACTTGTGAAGCCTGATGGCAGTAAATATTATGCGACCAGTTCGCTAGATAATGATGCACTGCAATGGTACGACGAAGTCAGCTATGACTTGATCATTCTAAAAAATCCGACGCCAGGCCCTTGGCAAGTTATCGGACAGATCCAAAAAAACAGCCGCATTATGGTATTGGGTGACATTGAGCTCGAAGTTGAAGCTTTGCCTCCGTTATTGTTCCGTGGTGAAGTATTGAAGGTAACAGGTCGTGTGACCAATGATGGCGAACCGATAGATGTAGGTTACTTTCGGGATGTCGTGACTTTGTATGTAGAGTTCTCCAGCACCAATAACGATGAATATGCAAACTTTGGTGCAGGTACGCAAAGTGTAACCGACTTTAAAGATGATGGTCGCGAATTTGATGAAAGGCCCTTGGATGGAATTTTTACTGGTGAGTTTAAATTAAATTTTCCAGCAGGGGAGTGGCAGCCAGAATTTTTCATTGAAACGCCCATTCTAAAAAGAAGAGTGATTAAATCTCCCATTGTTATTGCTGAGCCGCCATTCAACTTTGAATTGATGCTTGCGGGCGAAAACGAGCTTGAACATGGTCTTACTATCACGTTAGACGACACGGTTATAAAGCCAGAAACTATCTTGTTACAAGGTAAAATCTTTTACCCCAATGGTGAAGAGCAGATGTTTACTTTAGATGCCGAAGAGCGACTTTATCGTCAGCTACCAATCAAGAATTATGACTGGGGTCGTTATAGCATAGAAATCTCAGCATTTGGTGAAAATATCAATGGCCGTGAGTTTATGGCTACGTTGCCAAACTATAACTTTGAAATTGAAAGGCCCATTGAAAAAGTGCCTGAGTTAGAAGCCACTGCGTTACCAGCAGCGAAACAACCCGCTCCAGAACCAGAGCCGACTATAAGTACAGCGCTATTAGTCAGTATTATCGTTGCTGGTAACTTAGTTGTATTATTGCTTGGTGGGTTAGTTATTCGCATTTTTGTGCAAAAAAAACCAATTAAGTTAAAAGTACCAATGTTAAAGAACCCATTTAAGAAAACCGAAGAAGTCATTGATCTTGATGATTTAGGGCCATCTGAAAATAACGCAGCAGGTAATGGTTCAAAAAATGATAAATCAGGTGATATTTTGAACCTTTCAATGAAAGATAACTAAAAAACACGGTTTTTTTTCAAAAAACGGTTGACTCATGAGGGGGTCATTCGTATTATTCACGCCGCTGTCAGGGAGCACACCTTACAGCAAACACTGCAAGAATATGACGCGGAGTGGTAGTTCAGTTGGTTAGAATACCGGCCTGTCACGCCGGGGGTCGCGGGTTCGAGTCCCGTCCACTCCGCCAAATTTCTTCGTAGTATTAATAAGTCGCGCTGGAGTGGTAGTTCAGTTGGTTAGAATACCGGCCTGTCACGCCGGGGGTCGCGGGTTCGAGTCCCGTCCACTCCGCCAATACTTATTACAAACGTGCATTTGCTTCTTATGGAGTGGTAGTTCAGTTGGTTAGAATACCGGCCTGTCACGCCGGGGGTCGCGGGTTCGAGTCCCGTCCACTCCGCCAACACTTCGAAGCAAAAAATGCGAATACTCAGTGGAGTGGTAGTTCAGTTGGTTAGAATACCGGCCTGTCACGCCGGGGGTCGCGGGTTCGAGTCCCGTCCACTCCGCCAATGTATCGCATAACTATATTCAAGCTTTATGACAGCTTGTTTACTCGCTGGAGTGGTAGTTCAGTTGGTTAGAATACCGGCCTGTCACGCCGGGGGTCGCGGGTTCGAGTCCCGTCCACTCCGCCAACACTAAAACGAGTAAAATAATGTCATTAAGATATCTCTGCGGAGTGGTAGTTCAGTTGGTTAGAATACCGGCCTGTCACGCCGGGGGTCGCGGGTTCGAGTCCCGTCCACTCCGCCATTTAAGATGTCTTGCAAATCTATCACTGCGGAGTGGTAGTTCAGTTGGTTAGAATACCGGCCTGTCACGCCGGGGGTCGCGGGTTCGAGTCCCGTCCACTCCGCCAGTTTGCATTTTCTTCTAAGCAAGCTTCATTGAGCAAAATCAAATAGCTCATTTTCTTTAGTCTTTCCCTTGTCATCATTGTCAAGTAACTCATTTTTCAACATAAGCTTATAATAATGTCGGTATAACTTTGCTCGTTGCAGCAAAGTGRTAGTTCAGTTGGTTAGCTGTTGCCTTAGAGAAAGCGGCCAGTCACGCCGGGGGKCGYGGGTTCGAGTCCCGTCCACTCCGCCAGTTTGCATTTTCTCTTCTTAGTAGACTTCCTTTAGCAAAATAAAAAAGCYCATTTACGTTAGTCTTCCCTTTGTCATCACAGTCCAGTAACTTATTTTTCAAYATAAGCTTATAATAATGTCGGTATAACTTTGCTCGTTGCAGCAAAGTGATAGTTCAGTTGGTTAGCTGTTGCCT
>NZ_JAKEVK010000005.1:0-64023 GCF_022398435.1 Pseudoalteromonas sp. Isolate6
GTTATTTTTTCTGCTTCCGAACTTATCTGTTCATCTATATTCTCTATAGGTCGAGCCAAGATTGCGTTAAAAAAACTGGTACTTTTCGCCCGGGAGATAATAAATTCAGCTGCATACGTTGGATCAACTTGCTTCAAGCAACCCGCTTTAATTTCTATCGCCAGTGAACTTGCGAGCTTAGATACCCCTTTATGAGGACCATATACTAAGAACGCCTCCCCAACCTCATCAAAGTACCCCGAATAATAAATAGCATTCCTAAGTAAGTTAACATACCAAGGATCCGTTATGAACGTTAGATATTCAGTCACTTTCGCGTTGATGAATTCATCCAACGTTTGATCTTCGGCCCGTGGCTCAAACATCTTTTCAATTTGCTTTTCGCACTCACTACTCAAAATCGCAACAAACAACTTTTCTTTCGTTTTATACCTAGAATAGATGGTTGGTTTGCTCACTTTCGCTTCTTTTGCAATATCATCCACAGAAACTCTATCCAGTCCATTTTCTATAAAAAGCCGAGTTGCTGCGTCTTTGATAGCTTTATCTTTCTTTTCTGCTCGAGTACTCAAATATTTTCTTCTCTTGGTGGTGTGAGCTGTTGCTCGTTAAAGTCGATCTGGCTCTCTGTATCTTGTGCTTTTTCTTTGCGTGTTAAGATTTCATACAAGACGGGGATCACGAATAAGGTTAATGGGGTCCCTATCCCTAAACCAAACGCAATTGCAGTTGCCATGGAGAAGAAGAGTACATCATTTGCGACGATAAGCGGTAGCAATCCAACTATAGTCGTTATTGAAGTAATCAAAATAGGCCTCATTCTGACGCTTGATGCCTCTACCAGAGCATCTCTGAACGAAATGTCACTGCGTTTACGCTCTATATCAGCTCGGTCAATCAATACAATTGCATTGTTGATGATTATGCCGGCCAATGCCAACAAACCTAAAATAACAATAAAACCGAACTCTCCACCCATCATTTTCAAACCGCTGCCAGCGCCGAATACAACCAAAGGTATTGTCAGCAATATAACAAAGGGTCGTCTGAATCCACCAAATTGAGAAATTAAAATCAACACTATGATACACAAAGCCAATGGAAAATTAGCAGCCAAAGCCGCTTTCCCTTTCTTAGAGTCAGCAATGATCCCATCAAACTCAATCGAGTAGCCCTCTGGTAAATGCTTGTTTAACTCAGTGATCTGTTTTTGCATCTTCGGTGCGAGATCTTCTGGAGAGTATTTCAGGTTTCTCCCTTCAATTGTGACTGTAGGTACACCATCTTCTTTTTCAATCACGGGAAATCCTGTCTCGTAATTTATATTAATAAGTTGCTCCAGCGGTATAGGCTCCCCTGAAATGGGCGAAATAATGGTTTCCGCTTTTAAAGCCACTACATCTAAGTGTTCTGCACCTCGAAGAACCACAGGAACATTATCATCATCCTGCCTAGATACAGAAACAACCGTACCATTCAAAAACTGAGAAATAGTTGTCAGTACTTGAGCTTCGGAAATACCAGCTTGCTCGGCGAGTATTTTGTTAACACTGATATTCGCTCTCGTCGATAAATTGAACCAGTTTGACCAAATATGGATCATATCTGGGTACCCTTCAAATAGCTTTATCACTTGCTGCGAACCATTAAATACCTGAGCATAGTCCGGCCCTTTGTATTGCACTTGCAGCACGGTGGGATCCGAAGGTCCAGTAAACATACCTGACACTCTAAACTTTACATCAGGCAGTAAGATCCCTGCCACTTTTCTCAACTGTGTCAACGTCTCATCTACCGCTTCGCGTGACTTAACATCAATCAATAAAAAACCAACATTACTAGCAGGGTCTAAAGGCGCGAGAGAAAATATAAACCTAGGTCCTCCAAATCCAATATACGCCATCACATGATTAACGTGAGGAAACGCACCTTCATCACCTAATGCTTCTGTTAACTCTGTGATTGCGGCTTCAGTGACTAAGGTAGAGCTGCCAGCAGGTGTATTAACATAAGCCAATAGCTGATGGCGATCACTTGATGGGAAAAACTGTTTAGGTGTCGATGCGATTAGTTTTATACCTACGGCAAACAATGCGATAGCGCCGAAGATTACCCATTTTTTATGGTTTAGCGCGTAGACCAGTGTAGCTCGATACTTTATTTCTAATTTAGTAAAGACGGCGGTAATTGCCGTTTCCTTTGTCGGTTTATTGGAGACAAACAAATAGCACATAGTCGGTGTCACTGTCATGGCCAAAAGCCAGGAAATCCCCAAAGAAATCAATACAACAAGCGAGATATTACGTGTGAACTCGCCAGCACCATGTTCTGCCATCATCAAAGGAATAAACACAATCACAGTGGTAGCTGTGGAAGAAAGTAACGGCAGAGCAAGCTCTTTCCCAACTTCAGCAAGTGCTCGATATTTATCTTTATGTTCTTCATAGCGCCGTTTAAATTGCTCGGCAACGACAATCCCATTGTCGACCAGTAATCCAAGAGCAATCACCAAAGTCGCAAGGCTCATACGTTCCAACTGCATTTCAAACATTCCCATCACAGCAAGTGTCGCAAGCATTACACATGGAACGATAGCACCAACAATTAACCCCATTCGCACACCTAAAAACAGCATTACTACGGCAAGAACAATAAATAGGGTTTGCAAAACGTTTATAGATACCCCATACACCGCTTTTTCAACTTCGATGCTTTGCTTGGATACGATGTTAAGTGCGATTTCTGGTGATAAATTTTTGCGAATATCACTTAATGCTTCATCAAGACGTCTTGTATAGTTAATGACACTCTGTTCAGGCTGCATAACAACAGACAGTACGACGGCTCGTGAGCCGTCAAAGAAAGCGGCTTGCTGATAAGGACTTTTTGTGGTTTTTGTAACAGTAGCAACATCACCTAATGTAATAATACCATGTGGCGTTGTATTACTTTTATCGCGAATCAAAATGGGTAATCGCAGTAACTTGTCTTCCGTGTCTAAGCCCAGGTTCGCACTGACGAGAATCGAGTATTCGTTAGTATTAACAGCGCCAATGGCTTCATAATTATTGTTCTTTCTGATAATTTGCGAGACGACCCCTTTGGTCAATCCAAATGCCTCTAGGGCAGCATCGTTAAAATCAATGTAAAAAACCTCTTCGGGACTACCATGTAAACCAACGCGACGAGTACCTTCAATGAACACGAGCCTATCTCTGATACTTTGTGCAACATCATATATATCGTCTAGTGCCATTGATTTTGATGTCAGCGCAAAGGTCATCACCGCAACATCACCAAAGTCATCATTAACGATTGGTTTATGTGCACCTTGTGGTAGGCTGCGACTCGCAAACTCTACCGCTTCAGCCAGTTCATCCCATATTTGATCGAGTTTGCTATATTTATCTTCAACCTTGGCGTGAATAATCGACAGGCCATCCATCGATGAAGATCTCACTTCATCTAGCTCAGGTAACGTGACAATTGCAGCTTCTAGTGGTCTGGTTACTAGCCTTTCTACATCTTCCGCTTTCATATTTGGGAAACTTGTCGAGATCACCGCTTCTCTGATTATCACCTCAGGATCTTCTCTAGCAGGTAAACTAAAGAAGCTAAAAATACCAAAACACATTGCTAATAACACAGAAGTAAGTATCAAAGAACGTTGCTTATAAGCGAATACTGAAATGGACATAATTTAAGTCTCTCTTACGCTATGAATTGACTAATTCGACAACTTGCCCGTTCGCAAGTCCCTGCCCACCATGCATGACAATATTGCTATTTTCATCTAAGTCACCGCTAACAAATACCCGACCACTGCGGATCCGCTCGATAAGTACAACCTTCTTAAATACTGTTTGTGTTTTTGGATCTAGAAGCCAAACAAAATGATTATTGCGGGTATCGCGATAGAGTGCAGCAATGGGTATCGAATAGTTATTTCTAGCGTTTCTTATACTGAACGACACATTGACTGGCGCGCCTGGAACAACAAGATCCGTGAACTTATTATCCAATATGATAAGCGCCTCAATTAAGCCATTAGCACTGGCTTGACGATTGATACTCTTAATAACACCTGAGAGTAGGTTTTTCTCTAAGGTATACATAGATACCTGCTGACCTACCTTAATTTGATTAACGTGTTGATATGGGATCCGCGTTAGTACTTCCAATGTAGTATTGTCCGATTTCACAGACAAAACGGCTTGATTAGCTGAAACATGCTGGTTTTTTTGAGCGAACTTTCCTGTCACACTACCGTCGAAAGGCGCAATGATCTGCGTATCGGCCAAGCCTTTTTTAGCCGTATCTCGCTTAGCCTCCAGCAAGTTAACTTGGGCAAATGCACTATCAACCTTCAACTTCCAAAGGTCAACTTCGGTATCCGAAACCAAAGAGCGCTTGCTCAGCGCTTTTCTACGCTCGAATTCAATCTTTGCATTTTCTAAATCGTATCTCGCCTGATTTAGACTCGCTTCGGCTTCTTTAAGAGCAAGTTTAGACGTAACAGAGTCTAGTCGAGAAAGCACATCACCTTTTTCAAAGCTATCTCCGATGTCCAAGTCTAACGATACGATTTTCCCTCTTCCTTCAAAGCTCAGCTCACCACGATCATGAGCTCGAACATACCCAAGATACGATTGCTCAATATAATCTTTGCCACGGTCAACTCGCGTAATACTCACCTGCGGCTTTTTCTCAGTATTTTCCTTACTTGGTGCTGCACTTCCGCATCCTAGTGTCTGTAGAGTTAAAAAACCAGCTAAAACACAACTACTTATTCTAAATAAATACATAATCCATACCTCACCCTCGTAAGCAAATTCCCTATCGCAAATTGTGGGAAGATTTGCTGTAGCGACACGACTCAAATTTAACGAACACAAACTATACTATACGGTTTAGTTTAATTTGCAAATAGAACGTTTTTAAATTTTGTACAGGCAAATGAGCAAACTTTGATCATCTCTTTTTCGTCACTCGCAATTCTTATCTATTTAGTGTAAAACGGGGTTCTACTGATTTGCGCGCATGACACAGGATCCTAAGTGGCATTACCGAACAAAGTGAAGACGCTTCTTGATGAAGCACAAGAACTTACCGATTACCGTGATTGTCTTGCTTTTTTCTACAAATGGTTAAGCAATCAATTTGCCAAGCAACCCGTTAGAAATTTAATTAACTCTCGAGCCGAATTTATCGACCGGTTGTTGATTAAACTGTTTAATGAAACCGGATTGGCGCACCAACCAGACTTATCTCTCATCGCCGTAGGTGGTTATGGCCGCGGTGAATTGCATCCTTTCTCTGATATCGACTTTCTGGTGCTGACCAAATCGCCTCCCTGTGAAGAAGTAACCAGCTGTTTGGAGCGTTTTGTCACTTATCTATGGGATTTAGGTCTAGATATTGGTCATAGCGTAAGAACTCATGAACAAGTCCTAGAACAAAAACAAAATGACGTTCACTTTGCCACAAGTCTGCTAGAAAGCCGCCTAATTTGTGGTAACCACATTGAGTATGAACACCTCAAACGACATATCGTTGAAACCCCAATTTGGCAATCTAGTGACTTTTTTATCGCCAAGGTCAACGAGCAGAATATTCGCCATAAAAAATGCCACGGTACCGCCTATAACCTTGAGCCTAATATTAAAGAAAACCCCGGTGGCCTTCGCGATCTGCAAACCATTTTTTGGGTCGCTAAAAAGCACTTTCGCGCTGAAACTTTGGAAGAGTTGATCAATCACGGATACTTGACCCATGAAGAATATCAAGAGCTGTTAGAGTGCATAGAAAACCTGTGGAACATTCGCTTTGCGCTACACCTGGCTGCTGGTCGCAGTGAGAACCGTTTACTGTTTGACCATCAACCACATGCCGCTGAGCTCCTCGGTTTTGGCTCTGAGGGTAAAGCCTCGGTCGAGCGCATGATGAAACGCTTATTTAGGATCATGAGCCGAGTGCGCGAAATGAACCAGATGCTACTCTCCTATTTCGAACAAAGCATTCTTCCCGAGCAGTTGGAACAAGAAGCCGTGCCACTCGACAGAAACTTTGAGCGTATTGGCAATAAAATTCGCGTTAAAAATCCTTCGGTCTTTTTTCGTCGAGAGAATTTGTTTGTCCTCTTTGAGCATATTGCGGACAACCCTAAAATCACTCACATTGACCCAAGTACCATCCGTACCATGCGACAAGTAAGACGCCGTTTATTAGGTGATCTACAAGATTACGCAGGCTGTCGTGATGCTTTTTTAAGGTTATTGAAACACCCCAACGGCATGGGCCGAGCGTTTACTCTGATGCACAAACACGGGATCATCGCCGCCTACTTACCGCAGTGGCGTAATATTTTTGGCCAAATGCAGTTCGACCTATTTCACGCGTATACAGTGGATGAACATACCCATAAGCTCATCAATAACATCTACCGCTATTTCGATAAAGAGCATATTAGCGAGTTCCCTATTTGTTCTGAGATTGTTGCCCGCATGGACAAGCCAGAACTACTTTACTTAGCTGGGATCTTTCACGATATTGCCAAAGGTCGAGGTGGCGACCATTCCGAGCTTGGCGCAGTTGACGCCATGGCATTTACCAAAATGCACGGCTTTACGTCGTCGGATGCGAAGCTTGTCGCATGGCTGGTGCAAAATCACCTACTGATGTCTGTCACAGCCCAGCGTAAAGATATTAACGACCCCGATGTTATTGCTGAATTTGCACAAAAAGTGAAAAACGAGCGTCAGCTAGATTATCTCTATTGCTTAACGGTTGCCGACATTCGTGCAACCAACGACAACCTCTGGAACGACTGGAAAAACACCCTCTTACGCGAACTGTATTTGCATACTCAGCGGGCACTACGCTTGGGCCTTGAAAATCCAATGGATATGCGCGATCAGATCCGTGATAAGAAACGCCAAGCCAAGCAACGGCTGATTAATTTAGGTTACTTCGAAGAGTACATTGACCTTATTTGGTCACGCTTTAAGGCTAACTATTTTACTGCTTTTAGCGAACAGCAGATCTCTTGGCATACTGAGCATCTATTAAAGTCTGATGACTTAAGTCAGCCAAGTGTGATCGTCTCTGACAAGCCTATGCATGGCGGGACGCAAGTATTCGTATACAGTCCTTATGAATCGGCGCTATTCGCCAAACTAGTCAGCGTAATTGGTTCTAAAAAAGCACAGATCCAGCATGCTCAGGTCATGACCACAAAAGATGGCTATGTTGTCTTTAGTTTTGTTATCCTAGAAGTGAATGGCGATCCGCTCAGCACCAGTCGTGCAGCGGGGATCAGAAGAGGTTTAGAGACGCTCCTAAAAGATCCAAAAAAGAAAATCAGAGTAAAAAAGAATCGCTCACAGAAGTTTAAAGATTTTAATATTAGGCCAAAAATTATCTTACGCCCTCATGCTAGAGCAAACCGTAGCCTTATTGAAATTCAGGCCATTGATATTCCGGGGTTGCTGACTAAAATTGCTGAGGTATTTCAGGCCTATTCACTACATATTCATGCCGCGCGCATTACAACCGTCGGCGAACGCGCAGAAGACTTTTTCGTCGTCTCAAACAAAGATTACAAGGCACTAGATGAAGTCCAAAAAGCCGAGCTTCACCGTGCTCTACTCAAGAAATTAAATGCTGAAACAGATTAACGAGGAATTTATGTCTGATTTAAAAACGACTATTGAAACCGCATGGGAAAACCGCGATACCATCACCCCAACCACGGTATCAGACGAAGTAAAACAAGCGATTGTCAACGCGTTAGAAATGCTAGATTCAGGTGCGGCGCGTGTTGCGGAAAAAATTAGCGGTGAGTGGGTTGTACATCAATGGTTGAAAAAGGCGGTGCTGCTGTCTTTTAGAATTCGTGACAACCAACCAATGAGCGATGGCGTTAACCAGTTTTATGACAAAGTACCATTAAAATTCTCAGACTACACGCCAGAGCAGTTCCAACAAGGTGGTATGCGCGTGGTACCAAACGCGGTAGCACGTCAGGGCAGCTTTGTCGGTAAGAACGTGGTACTTATGCCGTCCTACGTTAATATTGGTGCATATGTTGATGAAGGCACTATGGTAGACACCTGGGCAACCGTAGGCTCTTGTGCACAGATCGGTAAAAACGTACACCTATCTGGCGGTGTGGGCATTGGTGGCGTATTAGAGCCGTTACAAGCCAATCCAACGATTATTGAAGATAACTGTTTTATCGGTGCGCGTTCTGAAATCGTCGAAGGTGTGATTGTTGAAGAAGGTGCGGTCATCTCCATGGGTGTTTATATTTCACAAAGCACTCGTATTTATGACCGTGAGACTGGTGAAATCCATTATGGTCGTGTGCCAGCCGGTGCTGTGGTAGTGCCAGGTTCACTCCCAAGTAAAGATGGATCTCATAGCCTGTATGCAGCAATTATTGTGAAAAAAGTAGATCAGCAAACTCGCGAAAAAGTTGGGATCAATGCACTACTTCGCTCACTAGACGACTAATTGTCACGACAGTTTCGAAAAGGGAGCTTTCTGCTCCCTTTTTCATGTGTTACCAGCGGTAGTCCAATGACACTAGAATGTTTCTTGGTCTTCCTGGAAAGTACCTTTCACCACTAAATGAAGTGTAATCGGCACGCTCAGCGTAGCGTTCGTCGGTTAGATTTTTCACTCTCATCGTCAACGCCAAATGCGGATTTACCTGCCACTTTCCTCGTAAGCTCAGTACATCGTGACCAGAATAACGATGAAGATTTTCGGGGTCAGTAAAATACTCTCCTACATGATGCCAAGCTAAAGACCAACTGAGGTTATCTAGTGCTTGCCAGTATAATTGGGCGTTAAAGATGTTCCTTGGTGCTGAATCTAGATCGTTGCCATTAATATTGATACCACTAAGAATATTATCTTGTTCATAGGTATGCTTAGCATGGGTTGCGGCGAGATCTAGTTGCCAATGTGCTGAGAATGAATAACTCAGCTCCAACTCCACACCTCGGTGCCTTGAGCGACCATCGTTGATATAGAAAAAGTCACTATCTCGGAAGATCAAATTTTCTTTTTTCATATCATAAATCGCGATCTGATAACCAAGACTATCTGCTCTCCCCTTTAGTCCAAGCTCGATATTATCCGCCTTTTCCTCCTCTAGCGAGGCTTTTAACTGCGCTCGCTGCAATTGGTAAAGCTCAGCAGTTTGTGGCGCACGATAACCTTGAGACACGTTAGCATAGGCAATATGTCGCTCAGTGAACGCATAGCTTAGGCCAAATTTTGGTGAAAAATAAGCAAAGCTATCTTTGCCACTGGCTGGGCGACTATAACGACATCCTCCCATTGCACATACTGAGCCATCTTCTTTAGTACGCCCAGTAGGCAAAAAGTTGCGATAATCGTATCTCATTGACTCAAAACGAGCGCCCAGTTCAACTAACCAGTTACCTTGTCGCCAACTGAGATTTGCAAAAGGCGCGAGTTGCATCGCATCTACTTCATAGTCGTAATGCTTTCCTGTGGGAATAGTTGAACGCAAAAATGCAGAGCCTTCAGTCGGCGTAGGCTGATACTGCAACATCTCGCCTTGGGTATACTCCGTATCCACTCCCCAATCTAGTTGTATTGAGTCACCTAATTCAGTGTGTATAAGCGTTTGCAGCCCCACACCAGTTTGACCATTTTCTTCAAACGGCTTACCCGGCAAGAAATGCTTAACAAATTCCATCTCTTGCCAGCGAACATAAGGTTTTATCAGCACAGTGTTGCTATCGTCAAAGTACCCGGTTATTTCTGTCCAAGCTCTAAATGACTCCGCCTTTCTAAATGCTTCAGGGTTTTCGTTTTGCTTCGCCAATTGCTTATTTTTATAACTATCCACTCCTGTTACATAACCCGCAGTTTGCTGATCTAAGTGGGTGTATGTCATTCCAGATACGACACCAATCTTCTCGCCTTCATATTGGTGTTTGACGCTCAACTTTTGTTGCTCAACGCTTTCATCGTCACGATAACCCGTATCTTTTGTAAGGGTGAACGCGGCGCCCAAGCCAAGGGCATTATCGCCAGCTTGTATCCGAGTTCGGCTATAACCATAGGAGCCGATATCTAGTGCAACCCTAGGTGCTTTTTGAATATTATTTGAAGTGATCACATTAACCACTCCGTGCACCGCATTAGAGCCATACAACACGCTATTTGGCCCTTTTAGCACTTCAATACGCTCTGCCGCTTCATAGTGCGATTCAAATAGTTCATTGATATTACAAAAACCTGCGGCTCTGAGTGCAATACCATCTTCAGCCATTAAAATGCCGCCACATGCGCCTGCACCAGATAGCACTTGTGAGCGCAATGCAGGTAGATACTCTTGACCATTACCATGTTGTATATTTGCACCAGCAACAAGCCTCAACGCTTTTTCGATATGCGTGACGCCTATGTCATCTAACTGAGCTTCCGTGAGCAAAGAGAGGCTTACAGGGCGCTCTCCTACCGTCTCAGCTAACCTGGATGCCGTAGTAGTGATGATTTCAAATTCGTTGTTCTCTGTCGCTTCGCTAAGTTGTGGTGCAAGGGCACAACTTGCAAAGACCAACACCATTTTTTTCATTTTGATACCTATTGTATTAGGGCCTGTTGATCTTTGCTGTTTGATTTTTGTTCTCCTGAGTGTATTTTGGTCGCGACGCTCGACTTGCCGCCTAGTAATCTAGGCAAAAGTTGAGCAACAATGAACAAAGCCCACTCAGGTGAACCCAAAGGGCAGCGCTTGATTAGCATTTCTACTGTGTTCTCGCCTGACTCACATAGAATAACTATGCTACGCAGGCTCTGCCTTGTACAAATACCAATCAAACTGCTGCAAAAACAAACTTGAAAGGTAAACAGGCCCTAACTCGATTACAAGGCAAAAAGAAAGGGCTACACAGCCCTTTCGTTTTCTTTACCACTAAGCGTTATGCCTGTCTTGCCTCTAACATCAAACGCTTCATATCTCGTACAGCCTTTTCCAGTCCATCAATTGCCGCTCGAGCAACAATAGCATGACCGATGTTAAGTTCGTAGATTTCTGGCATTTGTGCAATCGGTTTAACATTATGATAATGCAAACCATGGCCTGCATTGACAATAAGACCTAAGCCATGAGCATACTTAACGCCTTCACGAATGCGTTCAAGTTCAGCGCTCATTTCGGTGTCGCTCTCAGCATCCGCATAAGCACCAGTGTGGATCTCAATGTAAGGCGCACCGGTTTGCTTTGCAGCATCTAGCTGCTTTTTGTCCGCGTCGATGAACAAGCTTACTTTGATACCTGCATCAGCTAGACGCTGAGTTGCCGCTGTGATCCTATCTAGATTACCCGCAACGTCTAAGCCACCTTCCGTCGTTAACTCTTCGCGTTTTTCTGGCACTAAGCAAACATATTCTGGTTTTACTTCGCAAGCGATGTCGAGCATTTCATCAGTTACTGCGATTTCTAGATTCATACGTGTTTGGATGGTTTTTGCCATCACGTAAACATCACGATCTTGAATATGGCGACGGTCTTCACGTAGGTGAATAGTAATGCCGTCAGCACCTGCGTGCTCAGCTACTGCTGCTGCATGTGCAGGATCTGGATAGCTAGTGCCACGCGCCTGACGAAGTGTTGCAATATGGTCTACGTTGACGCCGAGTAAAATATCTTTCATCGTTTATCCCTTGATAATATGACGTAGCAAGTGGTTAATCCACTTATTACTGCGATACCAATTTTTCGATTTATAATTTTGATCAAATTGGTATTATTTCTTTGAAACAAATAGTTCTCTACTTTTCAGCCCTTGCTTACCAACTAGCGGTGCCATTAACCTTCGTGTTAATTGCTTAGCCGCCCTCCTCACCGCAAGGTCTTGGAAATCTTGATTGGCAATAGCCAACAACATACTGCCCGGTATCGTATCAGGTTCACGACCGACTGCAATAAAACCATACTCAGATATATACTTATACGCGGTTTTTGGCTTCACTGGATTACCTTCTGCGTCAAACTCCAGTTCCACACCAAACCCAAGTTCACCCAATAATTGCAACTCAAAGCTGCGTAAGATAGGCTCGACATCTTCATCTTGGGCCAAACGCATTAAATGTAACTGATAGAGCGCAAAGATCTGCTCTAGCGGTTCGTTAGTTGGTACTACGCGTTGCGTTAGCTCATTGAGATACAAGCCACAATATAACTGCCGCCCAACGAGTTGGACTTGGTTGTCCGTGGGTTCAAAACGATTTACGTATTTAAAGTCGTATCTGCCTGCATATTGCAGTAAAAGTAATGAAAATGGCCGCAACTGGGCATTATGTTTGAGGGATTGCTTGCCCTTTACTCGGGCAAGCATTTTGAGTTGTCCAACGCCTTCGACCAGTACGTCAAGCAGTACCTGAGAATCGCTGTAAGGTCTGCGATGTAACAGATAGGCTCGTCGAAAGTCGCTATCCAATCAATCTTCTCCGTACCCTAAGCTACGAAGAGCACGTTCGTCATCAGCCCAGCCAGATTTCACTTTAACCCAGCATTCGAGATAGACTTTGTTGTCTAGCATGTTTTCAAGATCTTTACGCGCTTCGCGGCCGATCACTTTAAGCTTTTCGCCTCTGTTGCCGATCACCATGCGTTTTTGCGATTCGCGCTCAACAAGGATCAACGCGTTGATCTGCCAAACGCCGTTGTCTTGCCACTTAAACTGCTCGATCTCAACCGTCACCGAGTACGGTAGTTCATCGCCCATAAAGCGCATCAGTTTCTCACGCACGATCTCTGCCGCCATAAAACGCATTGAGCGATCGGTAACGTAATCTTCAGGGAAATAGAATTCACATGCAGGTAAACGCTTGTGCACTTCTTCTCTGATCATATCAACGTTCTTACCTTGCTTCGCAGAGATAGGTACGATCCCGATAAAATCCCCCTGCTCACTCAACCACTGAATATGCGGCATCAACAAGTCTTTATCTTTTACCTGATCGGTTTTATTCATCACCACCAAGATAGGACGGCCGCTGTCTTTAACTTTAGCCAGTACCATTTCGTCATCAGGCGTCCAATGCGTCCCTTCTACAACGAAAATAACCAATTCAACGTCGCCGATTGAGCTTGATGCTGCTCGGTTCATTAACCGGTTAATTGCACGCTTTTCTTCAATATGAAGTCCTGGCGTATCAACGTACACCGCTTGATAGTTACCCTCTGTATGGATCCCCATGATGCGGTGACGAGTAGTTTGTGGTTTACGCGAGGTAATACTTACCTTTTGCTCAACCAATTTATTTAATAGTGTCGATTTCCCTACGTTAGGTCTACCGACAATGGCAATCATGCCGCAATGTGTATCAAGCGTCATTCTTTAATATCTTAAGCGCTTTTTCGGCAGCTTTTTGCTCAGCTTTACGTCGCGAGCTGCCTACTGAAATTATACTTTCCATCCCTTCCACTATACATTCGACCGTGAATGTTTGGTTGTGAGCTTGCCCTTTGGTATCTATTACAGTGTAGCCCGGTAAAGGTAATTTTCGAGCTTGTAGATACTCCTGCAGCAGCGTCTTCGGGTCTTTTTGATTATGACCAGGTGAAATCGCAGTTAAGCGTGATTCGTACCAACTTAGTACCAAATCTCTGCACACGTCGATGTCAGAGTCTAAGAAAACGGCACCAATTATGGCTTCTACTGCATCTGCGAGCGTTGACTCACGGCGAAAACCGCCGCTCTTTAGCTCACCTGGACCTAGGCGCAGATAATCACCCAGCGCGAATTCCACACCGAATTCCGCCAGCGTTTGACCACGCACTAACGTTGAGCGCATGCGGCTTAAATCACCTTCACGCGCTTTTGGAAACTTGTGATACAAAGCATTTGCAATCACAAAGCTTAAAATAGAGTCGCCCAAAAATTCGAGACGCTCGTTGTGCTGGCCTTTGTGACTGCGATGCGTCAAAGCCTGCTCAAGCAGCGCCTTATCAGAGAAGTTGTACCCTATTTTATTATAAAGTTCTTCTACGTTTCTTTTCATTTTTACTGAATACTACCTAGGCGTTCAAAACGAACACCAGTTGGAACCCACCCTGGCAAAATGCTGTCTGGGCCATTATCAAAATCAAAACTTAACCAAATAAATACCGCTCTTCCAACCAAGTTTTCATCAGGTACAAAACCCCACATACGGCTATCTTGGCTGTTATTACGGTTATCACCCATCGCAAAATAACTTCCCTCTGGTACAACCCACTCATCGCGGCGAGTACCTGGTTGTTGATAGTAGCGATCTGTTAACTCTAACACTTCAGGATTAATTAAAATATCATGTTCTACATTTGGCAAATGCTCTGTTAGACGCACTAACTGCATTGGGCCTTGCGTAAATTCGTTACGATTTACAATGTCTACATCAATCTTGTTATATTCGCCACACGTTAAGCCATTCGCTTCGCTCTGCCCGTCTTCACACTTAGGCTTAATGTAAAGCTGACGATTGCGATAAACAATGTGGTCACCCGGTAAACCAACAATACGCTTGATGAAATCAATACGCTCGTCTAGCGGAAACTTGAACACTGCAATATCACCGCGCTCTGGAGTGCCCGTTTCGACGATTTTGCTGCGCCACACAGGGTCTTTAATCCCGTAAGCATATTTTTCCACTAGAATAAAATCGCCATCCAATAAGGTTGGCATCATTGAGCCTGATGGAATTTGAAACGGTTCAAAAATAAACGAACGGAAAATTGTGATTGCGGCAATCATAGGAAAAATAGATTTCGCGTTTTCAACAATGGCAGGTTCAGGTGCTATTTCCGCTATGATGTCGGCATCTAACTGAGTGTCAGACGCACCTTGCGCAATAGCAAGCCTAGCTTGTCTTTTCGGTGCATACACCAAATGATCGATCAACCAAATAAGGCCAGAACCGACCGTGAGTAGCACCAATAAAATTGAAAAATAACCTGCCATTTGTATTTCCTGTTACTTACCTACTTTCAATATTGCTAAGAATGCGTCTTGTGGCACTTCAACGTTACCAAGTTGCTTCATACGCTTCTTACCTTCTTTTTGCTTTTGCAGTAGCTTTTTCTTACGGCTCACGTCACCACCATAACATTTTGCGATTACGTTTTTACGTAACTGCTTAACTGTACTACGCGCAATAACGTGATTACCAATTGCAGCTTGAATAGCAATATCAAACATTTGGCGAGGGATCAATTCTCGCAGCGCTTCAGCTAACTGACGGCCACGTGTTTGTGAACCATCGCGGTGAACAATTATTGCAAGCGCATCAACGCGATCGCCATTGATCAGAATATCAACACGCACCATGTCTGATGCTTCAAAACGCTTGAAGTTGTAGTCAAGTGATGCAAAGCCTCGGCTGGTCGACTTCAGCTTATCAAAGAAGTCCATCACTACTTCTGACATTGGCAATTCATAGGTTAACGCTACTTGCTTACCGTGATAGGTCATCTTGGTTTGCACACCACGTTTTTCAACACACAGCGTAATAACGTTACCTAAATATTCTTGAGGAACGAGAATATTTGCTTCAACAATTGGTTCGCGAATTTCAATAATGTCGTTTACTGGAGGTAAATCCGATGGATTATCGATTTTCACCACACCGTGCTTAGTTTCTACTTCATAGATTACCGTTGGTGCCGTGGTAATAAGATCCATATCATATTCACGTTCAAGGCGTTCTTGAATGATCTCCATATGAAGCATACCAAGGAAGCCACAACGGAAACCAAAACCCAGTGCCGTCGAGTTTTCAGGCTCGAAAAATAATGATGCATCGTTTAGGCTTAATTTATTCAGTGCATCGCGGAAGTTTTCATAATCATCAGATGAAATTGGGAACATACCCGCGTATACCTGAGGTTTTACCTTCTGGAAACCAGGCAAACGGTCTGTTGCAGAATCACGAGCCATAGTAATGGTATCACCAACAGGTGCGCCATGGATGTCTTTGATACCTGCGATAACAAAACCTACTTCACCCGTTTTCAACACTCCGGTATTGGTCTGCTTTGGTGTAAAGATACCAACCTTGTCTACTTGGTGAGCTTGCTCTGTAGACATAATCTTGATCTTCTCACCCGCTCTCAATTCACCGTTTTTAATACGCACCAATGAAACTACGCCTTGGTACGGGTCAAACCATGAATCGATAATCAGTGCTTGTAGTGGCGCATTTGGCTCACCTTCTGGCGGCGGAATATCACGTACGATCACTTCAAGTACTTCATCAATGCCGATACCTGTTTTAGCGCTACAACGCACCGCTTCTAATGCTTCAATACCGACGATATCTTCAATTTCTTCTGCTACGCGAAGCGGATCGGCCTGTGGTAAGTCAATTTTGTTCAAAACTGGAATAACTTCCAAGTCCATCTCAAGTGCTGTGTAACAGTTCGCTAGCGTTTGTGCTTCAACACCTTGACCTGCGTCAACCACTAATAGCGCACCTTCACAAGCGGCAAGAGAGCGCGAAACTTCATAAGTGAAGTCAACGTGTCCTGGAGTGTCGATAAAGTTTAGCTGATACGTTTCGCCATCTTTTGCTTGGTAGTTAAGTGTTACACTCTGTGCTTTGATGGTAATGCCACGCTCACGTTCGATGTCCATCGAATCCAGTACCTGCTGCTGCATTTCGCGGTCTGTTAAACCTCCACAAACTTGGATTAAGCGGTCTGATAGCGTCGATTTTCCATGGTCAATGTGGGCAATAATAGAAAAGTTACGGATATGCTTCATATACTGGATTCAATACTTCTGTTAGTCACAAATAGAGATTAAGGGCTCGATTTTACATTTTATTTAGTACAATCACCATCTATTTGCGTTATTGGTAGGCTAATTGGGTAAATTTTTATCACTTTTACCTGATGTTTGAGCTTATCCCCTTGAACTCTGGCGAAAAATAAACCTAATGCTGCACTCATAAATGCGAAGAGGATCTGTAAAGGTTCATTAAGACCCAGCACGAGGGCTGCGATAAACATGCCGGCAAAAGCAAAAAGTAATGGCATCATGTAAACATAAAACGCATGTTTCACCACATTAGAGTCGTCTAATGCCAACTTAATTTTTTGGCCAATTTCGACAGGTTCCGTCAAATCTACACGGAATTGTTTTTTGTGGGTGCCAAAGAGTTTGGCGAATACTTGGGAGCCGCATTTGCCATTACAGCCTTCACAAGCGAGTTTTGGCTGTGCTTCTAAAAAGACAGTTGCGCCTTTTATAGCGGCAACTGTCAGAGTTTGTTCTATCATAAAGGTCTTTTCACAGACTCAGCGATTGCTTTTGCGGTCATTGCTGGAATATTTCCAACTACAGATACATCAAATGCACCTGTGTTGTGTACGTACACTGTTGTCGCACCTGACGAGAGCGCGCCACTTGGGCGCTGACCCGGTAAAGGACGTTGTACAAATACCGAAATATCAACAAGGCCGTCAGAAAACAAGTAGTAGTCTGCCAGCTCATTGTTTAAATCTAACTTATGTCTGTCGGATTTTAGCAGCTCAAAGCCTTGAGGTAACCAACCAATTTGCCAGTTGTTTTTTGTGCCGTTCTCAAGGGTCTTTAATAACCCTGAAACAGCTTCAGGAAACTGCTTTTGTGACAGTTCTAACAATTGCTCAGCTGGGGCTTCTGTCACGCTGATATGGGTAAGCTGAAGCTGTTCTAGTAACTCGCCTTGTTGATTTACATAAGCGGACTTTAGTAACAGAGATGACTCTGTATCGATCCACAACCAGTAGTTGTACTTAGCGTCGTCCTTTGCTTCTAGTCTGACAAGCTGAGCAGGTCTGTCAACAATTCGACCTTTACCACCTAAGACAAAATCATAGCTTTCTTTGAGGCTGTCGATATTTTTGAATAAAACTTCGGGAATAGGACCTGCTATTGAGTCTGTTTGGATGGTGTAAGGCTCTGACTTTGGCTCAAAATAAGTCACTTTATCACCAACGCGGATCATTTCAAGTCCAGCACCATTGAGCAAACTTAAAAGCTCAAATTCAGTTCCGTTTTGGTTGCCATGAAGCCAACGGTAAGGCTCCATAGATTTTCCTTTCACCACCACAAACGACGCATCAAAATTTCTTTGATGCACCGCCTCGGCCATATCTTTTAGCAGTTGCTTGGCTGATACGCTTTCATTTGCCCACAGCCAACTAGAGAAAAATACACTTACTACAACTAACAGTGCTCTCATTTATTGCTCTTTTTCCTCTTGCTTTTCAGCGGTGTTGTTTTCACCAGATTGCTGCAGCGCATACGCCATGCGAGATTGTCTTTGGTGCTCTAAAACCAATGCACCAATGCGCTGTTGCTGTAACTCTCTAATGCCTTTAGCCGCTGATTCAAGCGCAGGCTCAGTTGATAAGCTCACAGGAGAAACACCTCCGGCAAAAGGAGTAGATTGTAACTGTAACGTCTCACCTGCAGGTATAGTTGCGTCTGTACTTAACGTATTAACACCTAGTACAGCGAATAGCGACACGCTTGCTGCAATAGCTACTTGTGCAAATGGCTTACGCCAAGCGCTTAGCTCAATCACATTGCTCTTAGGCGTCGTTTCTTTCACTTGCTCGGACGGCTCACTATATGTTTGCTCTTGTTCAAGTGCTGCTGCAAAGCTGCTGGTGATATCGATGCAAGGTGTGTCTTGCTTTTGACTACGCATTACATCACCAATCAAGGCATACCGAGCAAACTTTTGTTCGTCTAAACGAACATCAGTTTCAGCGTTGAGTGACAGATCACCGTCAAAGATTTGCGATGTCATTAAATCTTCTGTCACTTGTTTTTCAGCTTGTGCCATATTAAGACTCACCTATTAATGGGTTCAAATTGTTATCTATCGCTTCCCTTGCGCGAAAAATTCTCGAACGAACTGTACCAACCGGACAATCCATAATGACAGCTATTTCTTCGTAGCTCATGCCTTCAATTTCACGCAAAGTAATTGCGGTTTTTAAGTCATCAGGCAAGCGCTCGATAGTTTTGAAAATCACTGCTTTCACTTCGTCGCTTAACAATAGATTTTCCGGTGAAGCATTCGATCTTAATTGGTCTGCACCATCATAAAACTCTGCTTCTTCCGCATCTACGTCGTTTGCTGGCGGCTTTCGACCGAGCGCCACCAAATAATTTTTTGAACAGTTAACCGCGATTCTATACAACCAAGTATAAAATGCGCTCTCGCCCCTAAAGTTAGGTAACGCTCGATAAGCTTTAATGAACGTTTCCTGTGCCACATCTGCCACATCGCCTTGATTCGCTACATAACGAGAAATCAGCGCTGCGACTTTGTTTTGATACTTGGCAACTAACAGGTTGAATGCGTTTTTATCTCCCTGTTGAACGCGTTTAACTATATCTAGATCTAAATCCTGCTCGCTCATTCGAGCCGGTACTCCTCTTTTTGCTTTTCTAAATCGTATCTAGTTGCCATCATTCACAGCTACTCTGACTTAGTACTGAATAAAAAGTTCTGTTTTTTTGTATTTTTTTTTAAAATAAACGAATTCATCCATCTTTGCGTACTATTTCTTGGCTGCTTTTTAGCATTATTCCATTAGCAGTCACACAAAATGTTCTAAATGATTCTCATTAAACGGAACAAACTCTCTGCCTTCTATGATAGCAGATGTGGTATAAATAGCAGAATTAAACGCAAAAACAGTAAAGATCTTCGAATATGAAAAATACGACTCACCACAATACTGATGTAGTCATTATTGGCAGTGGCGCTGCAGGGCTCTCTCTTGCGCTCTCTTTAGCAAACCACTGTAAAGTTACTGTAATAAGCAAAGGAGCATTAAAAGAAGGTTCCACGCTTTATGCTCAAGGTGGCATTGCCGCAGTATTCGATAAGAAAAATGACAGTATTGAATCTCATGTCGAAGACACGCTTGCGGCGGGAGCTGGTTTATGTGACCGCGATGCGGTGCACTATACCGCATCAAATGCAAAAAATTGCTTGAAGTGGCTGATTGAACAAGGCGTACCATTTGATATGGAAGTGGATAGCAAAGGCAAAGAACGTTTTCATTTAACCCGCGAAGGTGGGCATTCACATCGCCGTATATTGCACGCAGCTGATGCAACAGGTAAAGCCGTTCAAACCACATTAATTAGCCAAGTACAGTTACACCCAAAAATTAATATACTAGAGCAATACAATGCTATCGATCTCATTAAAGATAAACATGGTGACTCCGGCGATATTAAAGGTGTTTACGTCTACAATCGCAAAGCAGATAGAGTTGAGAGTATCTCGGCCAAGTTTGTCGCTTTAGCGACTGGCGGCGCAAGTAAAGTTTACTTATATACCTCAAATCCAGATGTTTCTTCTGGTGACGGCATCGCAATGGCGTGGCGCGCGGGTTGCCGGGTAGCAAACATGGAGTTTAACCAATTTCACCCGACCAGCTTATACCATCCTGAGCTACAAAACTTTTTAATAACCGAAGCCATGCGTGGTGAAGGCGCTCTGCTTAAACGTCCTGACGGCACACGTTTTATGCCTGATTTCGATGAGCGCGAAGAGCTCGCCCCTCGCGATGTAGTCGCCCGTGCCATTGACTATGAGATGAAACGATTGGGTGCAAATTGTGTCTATCTGGATATCTCTCATAAAGACAAAGAGTTCATCATTGAGCATTTCCCTACGATTTATGCTAAGTGCTTAAGTGTTGGTTTGGATATCACTAAAGAGCCAATCCCCGTAGTACCGGCGGCGCATTATACTTGCGGTGGTGTGATGACTGACTTTAACGGTCGTACTGACATCGACAATCTATATGCAATCGGCGAAGTGGCTTACACAGGTCTACATGGCGCAAACCGCATGGCGAGTAACTCATTATTAGAATGCATTGTGTTTGCTCACGCTGCCGCAAAAGATATTTTAGCTAAAATTGATAAACGCCCTGAGCCATCTACGTTACCAGATTGGGACGAAAGCCGTGTCAGCGACTCGGATGAAGAAGTTGTGATCACCCACAATTGGCATGAACTTAGATTGTTTATGTGGGATTATGTTGGCATTGTTCGCTCAACTAAACGGTTAGAACGTGCACTACGCCGTGTTGAGTTATTGCAGCAAGAGATCCACGATTATTATGCCAACTTTAGAGTAAGTAACAACCTGCTTGAATTACGTAACTTAGTACAAGTAGCTGAACTTATTATTCGCAGCGCGTTAGAACGTAAAGAAAGTCGCGGACTTCACTACACCATTGACTTCCCAGACATGGCTGAAAACCCCACCCCCACCGTTTTGTCACCGACAAAATAATAATATTTGAATGTAGAGCATGTGCTGATTTTTATCGCCATGCTCTCTTCATGTTTTTAATTCGCTTGAAGTGCAGTGCGACAAAGTAAACGCCAGTCCGCTTCAGGTATTGCCCGCCGAGTCAAAAATATCTGCTGCTTAGCTTGGTTCGAAGCCATGATTTTTAGCGCAATTTGACTGTCAAACCATATGGTGGCACCAATAAGCTGCCCTTTGAAATTTATCGTTTGCGACTGTATTTCAACAAAGTTTTCCTTCGGGAGCATGAGTACAGTACCCGCCCTTGGCGTACGAGATAGAACTGTTCGCCAACTGCAATAACCAGTAACGGCAGACACGATTGCGACTAACCACGACAGCATCGGAAACAGAAGAAAAAGGATAAAAGCGAGACAAGAAAAAAGAACCACAAAGAAGGTGTGGTTCTGAAGATTGTGTTGAAAGTCGATTCTATACGCGGATCCGATCAAGGATTAACTTCACCATACGTTTTAGCTCTGGATCTGGACATTCTTCATGACCCATAAACCAAGCAAATAAATCTGGATCCTCACAGGTAACTAGACGCTGAAACACGTACTTACCTTCGTCGGAAAGCGCGTCATAAGCCTGCTCAACAAACGGCCCCAAAATAACGTCCAGCTCTAACATGCCACGACGGCAAGCCCATTTAACTCGAGCTTTAGGCAGTAACTCAACCATAAACTGATTAACCCCTCATAAACTATTGAGAAAATTATACCCACTGCGCAGGACATATGCCATAAAACTTATAGAAATGGCACATTGAAATCACCCGTCCCTATCTCCACTTATGATTTTACGGTAACATTACGAAAACACTTTAATAGGGATCAACATTATGTCAATTGCTCGTGCTTATTCGCTTCCGTTCAAGGTTATTCGCATTTCAGGACAAGATAAACTTAGCTATTTGCACGGTCAGGTTACTCAAGACATCAACCTTATCAAAGAAGATAATTTTATGTGGTCTGGGCATTGCAGTCCTAAAGGCAAGCTTTGGTCTGTGTCGCGCTTAACTCAATATCAAGGCGACTATTTGATGCTTGCAGGTGTCGCTGAAGCTGAAGCATCAATTCGTGAGCTAAAAAAGTACGGCGTTTTTGCTAAAGTTGATATAGATTTTGCTGACTGCCAAGTCTTTGGCTTAATCACTCAAGACAGTGAAGCGCTTGTCAAAGCTTTTGGTGTTGAGATTTCGTCTGACGCAAGTGCTGTTGATGTTACCAACGGCAAACTGTTAAAACTCACAGACGAGCGCTTTGCTTTCATCGCGTTCGAAGGCGCAAGTTTACCCGCGGACGTAGAACAACAAAGCAATCCAGCTCCCTTTATTGCGGCCAGCATTTTAGCAGGAGAGCCAAGTCTTGATGCTGATCACGTGGATGAATTTGTGCCACAAATGGTTAACCTTCAAGCCCTTAACGGGATCAGCTTTAAGAAAGGTTGCTATACTGGTCAAGAAACCGTAGCTCGAATGCGCTATCTTGGTAAAAACAAGCGTGCTATGTACATAGTGACAGGCAACACCGCAGAGCGCATTGAGGAAGCTGACATTGAACTGCAGATTGAAGACAACTGGCGTCGTGGTGGCAAAGTTATTCAACAAACCTTTGATGCTAACAGCGGCCGTTATTACGCGCTGGCTGTGATGCCAAATGACACACCACAAGACGCGGTGCTAAGAGCAAAAAATTCACCAGAGGTGAGCCTTACTATTCAACCTCTACCTTATTCTTTAGAAGACAACTAACGGGATCTTATATGATTATTGGCCCTAACTCGGTAGTGACAATCCACTACTCAGTTCAAGACAAAGACAACAATACGATTGATAGCACATTTGATGATGAGCCAGTGATAGCGATGCTTGGCTCAGGCTATCTGATCCCAGGTCTTGATGATGCCCTACAAGGCAAACAAGCTGGTGACACTTTCAGCGTGACCATAGAGCCACAAGAAGGCTATGGTGAACGCTTTGACGAACTGACTCAGGCGGTTCCTAAATCTATGTTTGAAGGCATGGAAATCGAGGTGGGTATGCAATTTAGAGCTACCACCGACGAAGGCGACCAAATCGTTGTGATCATCGGTATCGAAGATGAAGAAGTCATTGTTGACGCGAATCACCCGCTTTCTGGGATCACACTGAATTTTGACGTTGAAGTGCTTGAAGTACGTGAAGCGACAGCTGAAGAAGTTGCCCACGGCCATGTTCATGGCGAAGGTGGTTGTGGCCACGACCACTAAGAATTAGTCGAACTACCAATAGAAAGCGCTGATCATTCAGCGCTTTTTTCTTGTTTAAGTTTACTTTCCATAGCCGAAACCAAATTTTCTTGGTCATTGGTGCCTAAACGATATTTAGTTCCGTCCTTCATCACCACTTCAAGCGCCTTAAACCCTGCAACCGTGTATACCCAACCGTCTGTGCTGATCCGCATACCAATGCCATGGCGTAAAGAATTAGTCACAGGTTGAACATAGTCGATATCGTCAAACTTTAAGGTCATTTTGGCAACTGAAGGTCCAAACCACCAGCTTAACGTTTGTCGCTCTTGGTTCACTTGAATAGTTAAGCCATAAAAGATAAAGGCAACAATCGCTAGGATCACCAAAAAGCTAACAAAAGCGAGATTGCTACCTGTTAGAAAAATTGCCAATACGGTAAAACTGGCGATAAAGGCTAGAAACAACCATATAACCCATGCAAATTGTGTATTTTTATACATCGATAGTCTTCTTTAATCAAAGCTGTAAACTAATGTAGCACCAAGCTCGGTGTCTACTTTTTCTTTTTCATCTTCTGGCTGCGAGTTATAACGGTAAATAAACGCAAATTTCAACGCAATACCGCCTATCACTTGTGTTACTAGTGCAGATTCGGCAAACAGTCTCGAGTTTAAACCTGATAGTGAGCGCTCAAAACTGATATCTTGATTAAAGCGGGTGCGCTTTGAAACGTTTCTTTCCCATTGCAATGCCATCCGCAAAAGCTGGCCTTTTTCCGTTCTATCCTCTTCCGCTTCAAGCTCGACTTCATTATCCAGACGGGAGATGGACATACCTGGACCTATGTCAATATCTACCGTGTTCTTTCGTCCTTCGTATACACGGTTGCCATAACCTAGCGCAAATGTCGTGGTGTATTCCTTGCCATTGAATCTATCACGCTCGTAGTCACCATACATAAAGAACGAGGCGTTATCATCCCCTAACTTGTAGTTCCCTTGCGCTGAGCCAAAGTAACGCGACGCTGAGACATCTTCGACATCCGCTTCCGTATCCTGCTCGCGGCGATAAAGGCCATTGAATTTAAATTGATTACGCCACTTGGGGAAATCTTGGTAAAGATTACTTTTAAACTTAAATGACGTATTTTGCGTATTACCTTTGTTGACGATAAAGCCAAATTCAACGTCACCGTAAAGCATTTCACCCTTGTGTTTTTGATGAATTTCATCATCGGGCATTTTGCCATATTCGTGAAAATCTTCGAATGGATCCGTAGCTTGGCTTGGTTGCGAAACCAAGCCAATTGCAAGTAAGGCGAAAGTTCTAAAAAATGGCACTGACAACTACTTTCCGGTTATTGCTTCCAAATGATATGACAAAACGGCGCATCTAAATCTCTGCTAATTAGAATTTTTGCGTACACCTGATCCGAGTCATCAAACTCGATACCAACCAGAACCTGAATGAAGTGTTCCGGTTCCGCTTCTTGTTCATACGCAGTTATGTTCGACCAACTATCATCCGGCTCACTTTCTTCAATGAAGCCACGATCTTCGCGATGTTCGTTGAACATATTAATATCGTGTTCTTCAAGATTATCAGGAGCCAACTCAAGGAAGATATCATATGCTTGGTGAGTGGCTTCTTCGATGCTACAAAGTCTTGCTGTCATGGACGCTAGCCTATTGTTTTAAAGTTGGCGCAATAATAGCAAAATGAGGTAAAACATAAATACATAGTCGCGATAATCAAACAGAAAATAACGCTAAATGACGAACAAATTATCGTTAAAAGTTGAATGTTACGTCGCTTTTAAGTTATTACTCTAAAACTATCGCATAAAACCGCAGGGAGCATCTCATCATGATTTTATTTTCCGAAGCAAACAACATCGCATTTGTGACCTTATCTCGACCAGAAAAACAAAACGCGCTGTCTGTTGAAATGTTTGTTGGTTTAGATAACGCGATAAAGAAAATTAGAAAAAATAAATCAATTAGGGCTGTTGTGATCCAAGGTGAAGGCGCACATTTTTGTGCCGGTCTAGATGTAAAAAGCGTGCTTAACAAACCTTCTGGGATCATCAAGCTACTTAAAAAGTGGTTACCCGGCAATGCTAACTTAGTACAAAGAGTCGTACTTGGCTGGCAAGCTTTGCCTGTTCCTGTTATCGCCAAGATCACGGGCAACTGTTTAGGTGGAGGCTGTCATATTGCATTAGGTGCAGATATTCGTTTAGCCGGCAGCAGTGCGCAGTTTGCCATTATGGAAGCCAAATGGGGACTTTGCCCTGACATGGGCGGCAGCTTGCTTTTGCCTGCCACAATGAACAAGGATAAGGCACTGCTGATGACAATCCATGCACAGCGAATAGACGCCCAGCAAGCACTAAAGGATGGTCTCATTACCGAGCTCTGTGATGATGTTGACGCTAGACTCTCAGAACTACTCAGTCAATTTACCGCTCGCTCGCCAGATGCCATTGCAGCAATAAAAAAAGTGTATAATCGAGCCTACAACCAACCCGCCCGTAAACTGCTATGGTTAGAAACTTGGTCACAAATTAAATTGCTCGCGGCTAAAAATACCAAAATTGCAATGAAAAATGCCTCTCTAGCAGATGAGAATAAAAAGCCATTTTTGCCTCGCATGAAATGGTAACGCTTGATTGAATGCCTATTTGCCCAAAAGTATAATGGCCATCGCAATACGAAGGCGTACAATTAACCGTCAACATACATGCTAGAGCCACTGTAGCGCTGAGGATTTACATTTAATGGTACACAGAGCGAAGTTGATATTACGATTTGCACTAGGCTTTGCCATCATTTTGGCGTGCCTCTTCAGCGCTAAATGGATAATTCAGCTTAGTGATTTACAGATCCCAGCCGCCCTACTTGGCATGGTGTTTCTTGTTATACTCCTTGTAACAAAAGTCATTAAAGTAGAATGGTTAGCCCCCGCAGCTGAGCCCATTTTAAAATATATGGCGCTGTTTTTTATTCCAGCGGGAGTGGGCTTGGTAGAACATCTTAGTTTGTTTCAATCCCACTGGCTTATGCTACTGTTATTGCTAATTGGTGTACCAACAATAAGTCTTATATTGTTAAGCCCTATCGTTAAGAGCATCAAGTTTCGTGATTAATATGATTATGGCGTCAGCGCTCACCGTCCTGTTATTTTTTAGTGCTCGCAAACTATATCAGCGCATCTCCGTACCGATATTAAACCCTGTGCTGATCTGCATTTTGGCCATTTCGGCATGTCTGCTACTCACGAAATTTGACTACAAGGTATATCAACAAGCAACGCTACCAATTCATTACCTGTTAGAGCCAGCAGTAGTTGCACTCGCCTACCCCTTGTATAAACAATTTCACCAAATTAAACCGGTATTTTTTGCTCTATGCTTAACTAGTTGGTTGGGTGTTTCACTGTCTACGTTTAGCGCTTTTCTTATTTGCCAGTTTTTTGCAGCCGATCCGCAGCTTTCAGCTTCAATGGCGGCTCTGTCGGTTACAACACCAATCACCTTACTCATTAGTGATTATCTCGGGGGGATCCCCGCTATTGCAGCGATTATGGTGATATTGATTGGTGTATTTGGTGGTGTGTTTGGACTACATATTTTGCACTGGTGTAAGGTCGAACCTATGCAAGCGAAAGGCACAGCGCTTGGTGTTGTCTGCCATGCCATCGGCACAGCCACAGCGATAGAACATCATCCCTTGGCTGGTGCTTTTGCTTCGGCGGCGATGACAATTACCGCCATGATAACTGCACTTTGGGTGCCTTTGTTTTATCATTGGTTAGCTACTCTAATTTAATAACTCGGGATACGACTGTGATCAATCAAGAAATCGAGCAAATAGAACACTATTACAACATTATTCGAGAGTATCTGGTGACGTACAGTTTCCAACTACTCGCTGCGATATTCATTTTCCTTCTCGGTTTGTGGTTATCAAGAAAGCTGTCTAAAGCGACTGAAAACTTGATGCTAAAACACAATATCGATCCTGCTTTAACCAACTTTATTGGCAATGTGATCAAAGTGCTGATTATTGCCATGTTTGTGATTATTTCTCTTGGCAAGGTTGGCATCAGTATCACACCATTTGTCGCCGCCATCGGGGCTGCGTCTCTAGGTGCTGGTCTTGCGCTACAAGGGATGCTGGCAAACTACGGCGCAGGGCTTGCAATCATCGCTACCCGCCCATTTGTGATTGGCGATACCATCAGTATCAAAGGTGTTAACGGCCAAGTTAAAATGATTGAGCTTGGACATACCACGCTCATCAACGAAGACAAGGTAGAGATCACTATTCCCAATAAACATGTGGTGGGAGAAATTCTCCATAACTCGTTTGCAAACTCTCTGGTTAAAGGCGAGATAGGGATAGCCTATGATGCTGATCACCAAGGCGCATTAACACTTATCAATCAGGTACTCGCTGACAATACTAAAGTCAGTCAAGACCCTAAGCCTCAAGTCGGAATTGAGGAGTTTGCCGACAGCGCAGTGATATTGAGCTACCGCTACTGGGTGCCTACTACGTCACTTATCGAAACTAAATTAGAAGTGAATAAAGCGGTGTTTGCCGCGATTAAAAATGCGGAAATCGAGATTCCATTCCCGCAACGAGTGGTTAAAGTCATTCAGTGAGCAAACGGCTAGTACCCTAGCCGTTATTCTACCCTCAGTTTTCATCAGGCTTTTCCATAGAAAAGCCACTGCGCAAATGAAGATCGCGCTGTGGAAACGGGATCTCGATTTGATATTTTCGAAAGGCATCATCAATAGCCCAAAGGTAATCTGAAACCAGTGCTGTTGGCCGCTTTACCTGCTCAGGTTGCACCCAAACCCCTAACGTGAAATTCAAGCTACTATCACCAAACCCGGTCATCCATACCGTTGCTTCTCGCCCCGGCGTATTCAAGGTGTATTGGACATTTTTGGCCGCTTCCAATGCGGCACGCTTCACTTTCTCTTTGTCGCTACCGTAGGCTACTGAAAAAGGAATACGGAAACGACGATATTTGTCCGACATTGTCCAATTGGTAATTGTATTTGACACCATTTCCGAGTTTGGAATAAGCAGGTCGACGTTGTCATTTGTACGGATCCAAGTTGAGCGCATGTGAATGGCTATAACTTCCCCCACCACCCCGTTGGTCAGCTCAACAAAGTCCCCAACTTTGACGGTTTTCTCTAGCAGTAACACAAGGCCAGAAACAAAGTTATTCACGAGACCTTGTAGCCCCAAACCAATCCCAACGCCAAGTGCACTGGCCACAAGCGCCAGCTCAGTTATCTCAAAACCTAAGGCGGTCAGAGCAATAATAAGACCAATAAATAACACGATGTAGTGAATGATCCTGCCTATCACATAGGCGGAAGTATGCTGGATCACCCCTTGTCTTGAAGCGAGACGATTAAATGCTAGTCGCAGGATCTTAGAGATCACCAAAGTCGCAACGATCACAGCGATAAAGGAGAGTGCCTCTCCCACCTCTAGTGAAAATTTACCTAATGAAAATAGCTTTTGGTCAAGCCACGGAATATCTACGTCTATATCTATTGGTGCTTTTATCATGGTTCTATTTTTTGTTATCTCGTGAAGTTAAGTGTGTCTGCCATTTTTATTCATTACAAGTTTTTATATCTACTTTGCTCCTTCAAATTGAGCAAGTATTAAGAGTACTTAGTATTAGCTCTTCACTTGTGGATAAAAGGCAATAAAAAAGCCCTCACAGTGTTGTGAAGGCTTTTTTATTTTACATATACGCCATTTTTATTAAGCTTTACGCCAAGTCGTTTTACCCGCGCTATCTTCTAACACAACGCCTAAGGCAGTTAGCGCATCACGCGCCTCATCCGCTGCGGCCCAATCTTTATTTTCGCGAGCGCTGCGACGCTTTTCAATCAATGCTTCGATTTGCGCTACTTCGTCGTCGTCTTGCTCACCTTGTAAGAAAGATTCAGGCTCTTGCTGTGCAATACCCAAGATTTCCGCCAGTTTCACAAGAATAAATGCGTGCTCACCAGCGGCTTTTGCGTCACTATCTTTTAAGCGGTTCACTTCTTTTGATAATTCAAAAATCACTGGCAGTGCTTCTGGCGTGTTGAAGTCGTCGTTCATTGCTGTCTCAAAACGTTCAGCGTAAGCATTACCTTTCAGTTCGACTTCCACTAGCTCAACGCCACGTAGCGCAGTGTAAATACGCTCAAGCGACGAACGTGCTTGTTCAAGGTTTTCTTGTGAGTAGTTTAGCTGGCTACGATAGTGACCATTGATCAAGAAATAGCGTACTGTTTCTCTATCAAAGGCTTTAAGCACTTCACGTACGGTAAAGAAATTGCCAAGAGACTTAGACATTTTCTCTTTGTTAACTTGTACCATGCCGGTGTGGATCCAAGTGTTCACATAACGGCCGTTATTTGCGCAGCAAGATTGGGCAATCTCATTTTCATGGTGCGGGAATTGCAGATCTGACCCCCCACCGTGAATATCAAAAAATTCACCCAAATGCTTTGAACTCATTGCGCTACATTCAATGTGCCAACCTGGACGACCTTCGCCCCACGGAGATTGCCATGCAGGCTCACCCGCTTTGGCTTTTTTCCACAATACAAAGTCGAGTGGATCATCTTTGTCTTGCGCTACTTCAACGCGCGCACCCGCTTGTAGCATTTCTAAATCTTGCTGAGATAACTGACCATATTGCTCAAACGTTGAGACATCAAACAATACATCCCCGTCTTTCGCAACGTAAGCATGGCCTTTTTCAATCAAGCGCGCGATCATCTCGATGATTTCGTCCATATGCCCTGTTACAGTCGGCTCAATATCCGCAGGTAACATGTTCAATGCGGTAAAGTCTTCATGCATGGCTTTAGTCATACGAACCGTTAGGTCATTAATCGACTCGTTGTTTTCCGCGGCGCGTTTAATGATTTTGTCATCCACGTCAGTAATATTACGCACATATGTGACGTCATAACCTAAATAACGTAAATAACGGTTCATAACGTCAAATGAAACATAAGTGCGTGCGTGTCCTACATGACAGAAATCATAGATAGTGATACCACACACGTACATATCAACCTTGCCTTCTTTGAGCGGTTTAAAAGGGGCTTTTTGGCGAGTGAGTGTGTTGAAAATCTGCAACATGTAGTTTTCTTCCTAAGTACGGTTCATTTTTTAACAAAAGTGCTTTTAATCATACCACCTGCATAGCAGCGCCTCTAGATTTTAATAACGAATTACAGCAGTTTTTTGATTTTTTACGCAGATTTTCAAGGAATGCTTTTTCACAAAAGCCCAGTTGATATAAAATAGGCTTTTATCATTCAACACGATGGACACTAACATGGTTGTTTTAGAAACAAATCACGGCGAAATCCGTATTAATCTTTTCGCTGACAAAGCGCCTGAAACGGTAGCTAACTTCCTAAACTACGTAAACAGCGAGTTTTATAACGGTACTATTTTCCACCGTGTAATCGACGGCTTTATGGTTCAAGGTGGCGGATTTGCATCAGGTATGGAACAAAAACCAGTTGAAGCACCGATCAAAAACGAAGCAAACAACGGTGTTGCAAACAAAGTGGGTACCCTAGCAATGGCACGTACGCCAGATCCACACTCTGCAACTGCACAATTTTTTATCAATGTTAACGACAATGACTTCCTTAACTTCTCTAGCGAAACATCGCAAGGTTGGGGTTACTGTGTATTCGGCGAAGTTGTTGAAGGCATGGACGTTGTAAATAAGATTAAAGGTGTTGCTACTGGTTCTTCTGGTTTCCACCAAGACGTACCGCTTGAAGATGTGATCATCGAAAAAGCATACGTTGCTGAGTAATATCCTACTTTTTATTCAAGGCCAGTATTTATGCTGGCCTTATTAGTTTTGAGGTCCCATGGGTAAAACCTATTTTATCGCCGACTTGCATTTAACCGAGCACCGCACTGATATCACCGACGCATTTTTCGCTTTTCTCGACCATCATATGACCGCTGATGTCGACGCTTTATATATTCTGGGTGATTTTTTTGAAGTGTGGATTGGAGACGATGAAAAAGACCCCTACGCCCTAAGTATTGCACAAAAACTGCGAAGCTTGAGTCACCTTGGCATTCAAGTATTTTTTATTCACGGTAACCGTGACTTTTTAATCAAACAAGCCTTTGCTGACGAATGCCAAATGACTTTGCTCCCTGAACAAGCGGTAATAGATCTATACGGCACACCGACGGTGATTTTGCACGGCGACGAGATGTGTACACAAGACGAAGCCTATCAAAAGTTTCGTAAGAAGAGCCGCGGTTGGTGGTGGCCAAGACTGATGCTTGCTATGCCACTTTGGTATCGTCGCAGAGTCGCTGCAAATGCAAGACGTAAGAGCATTGAAAACCAAAAAGGCAAGCCCCTCGAGATTTTAGATGTCACCGAAGAAGCAGTGGCAGACATGTTCGCAAAACATGGCGTAAACAATATGATCCACGGCCACACCCACAGACCAAAAGTGCACACCTACCCAGATGGCAAGGTACGTACTGTACTTGGCGATTGGTATTCACAAAGCTCATATATCGTCGTTGACGAAAGCGGTAAACAGCAGCTCCTTTGCCATCCTTTTGAATAAATGTAGTGCTTAATTAAATAGGCGCACCTGAGTGAAACTTGAAATCGGGGTCCGGTGAGCTGATAAGCTCGTTTTCCACTTGCTGAAATAGTTGAACACGCCCAGCTACATCACAGCGCTTAGGATCGGTTGCGTTGGCAACTTGATGCGCTAAATCAATATAGTCTTGGTAATGTCTGGCTTCTGAGCGCAATAGCGACACATAAAACTTAGCAATTTCTTGATCTAAGTGTGGCGCAAGTTTAGCGAAACGTTCACATGAACGAGCCTCAATGTAAGCACCAATGATCAGTTTATCAACCAAGGCTGCGGGTTCATAAGTGCGAATGTGTTTGATCATTCCAGACGCATAGCGAGATGCTTGTACGTACTCAACAGGAATATCACGTGCCCTTATGATTTCTAGCACCTGTTCAAAGTGATGTAGCTCTTCTTTAATAAGCCTCATCATCTTACTCAAAATATCTTGATTGTAAGCATATTCAGGTCGTGCAGTTAGCTCACCTATCAATTCATTTTTACTGCCTGAAAACTCGCCATCACCAACACTGCGATAAATAAAATCTTCGTAAGGTTGCAACCAACTTAACAGTGTTTTTGCAGACGCATCATCTATTGCATATTTGCGAATTAAGAAGGCCGCGCTTTGTGCCGCTTTTAGCTCACAATGCATATGATCGATAAGCAATAATGGTAAGTGCTCGCTTTGCTTTGCTTTTTCAATCCAAGCTTGCGGGGTTTCACAACCCAAAAACTGGTTAATAGGCGTAAGTAAATCTGTGTACTTTTCTAACATAACAACAAAAGACTAATGTGTTTGCGCCATTTTATCATAACTTCTCGCTGCAAGGTGCACCACAAGGCTATTCCCCAAGAAGTTTTAGATCATTCTGAAAATAGTAATATTGCTATTCAACTACATTTTCTTGACAAAAATTAACTCATCTCTCATAACTTAATTGAATTGTACAAAAATAGTACAAACCTATATTTGAGGGGCTAACTATGATCTTTAATCATCTATGGGGCTTATATGCTCACCCGCACGAAGAGTGGCAAACAATTGATAACCGTCACGAAAGCATGTTTTACAGTTTGTCACATATCGCACTAATTGCACTTATTCCCAGTATTATGGGCTACTATTCTTCCGTTTACTTAGGCTGGAGTGTAGGCACCGGAGAAGCAGTCTATTTAACTCATGAGTCGGCACTCTTGATTGGCGTTGCTATGTATTGTGCGCTCATCGCTGGTGTATTTATTTTGGCATATCTGGCGCATTGGATGGCTATTACCTTTGGCTCTACACCAACTTACACTCAAACACTTGAGCTTTCTGCCTACACCGCAACTCCGATGTTTATGTCAGCTTTTGCAGCGTTTTATCCTGAACTTTGGTTTGTGGTTTCAGTTGGCATGGTAGCACTTGCTTATTCGGTTTACCTGCTGTACACCGGTGTGCCCATTTTGATGCATATTCCAGAAGAGCGTGGCTTTATTTATGCAAGCTCAGTGGTTACTTGTGGTCTTGTGTTGCTGGTTATCATCCTTGCCGCTACCGCGATTTTGTGGACAAATGGCATCATTAGCCCAACTTTCACTTAATAGCCAACTTTCGGTCAGAGTGATATTACGCGCTTGAGCTTAGGTATTTTAGCGAATTAAATAATTTTAATTTTCCATCTCACGCAAAACGGTCCTCAGAAAGCACCGTTTTTACAAAAGCATTCGCTATATCAGCTCCAGCTGAACAAAAAAGGCGCAGTACCTAAGCGGAGCTGCGCCTTTTCTACCAACTGGCTACGATTATAGCGCCTCGAATACTTCGTCCGTTTTAGCGGCACAAATAAAATCGTTTTTATGAAGACCCTTAATAGAGTGACTCCACCACGTTACCGTCACTTTACCCCACTCGGTAAGTAGACCTGGGTGATGGCCTTCTTCTTCAGCCATATCGCCCACCTTGTTTGTGAACGCAATTGCTTGTTTAAAGTTTTTAAACTTGTAAACACGCTCAAGTTGCATAATACCATCGCGTACTTCAGGTACCCAATCAGGGATCTGTTTGATTAGAACCGCTAGTTCTTCATCTGATACTTTAGGCGCATCCGCACGACACGCTTCACATTTTTGTGCACTTAAATCAGACATTGATAATTCCTTAACTTGCTAGTTTTTCTTTTGGCGGAAACTTAGGTTCAAATAACCCTAGCTCTTTTGCTTGTTCAACCAGCGACATGATATCCATTTTAGAGATCTCAAATAAGTCGTTGATTGAGTTAATTGTATAGTAAACAGGTTGCATAATGTCGATGCGATAAGGTGTACGTAACACATCTAACACGTTAAGCGGATTAATTTCTGGTTTGTCAGAGTAGACATATTGAGTCTCACCTGGACTTGACAGCACACCGCCACCATAAATACGCAGACCTTGCTCAGTTTGCATCAAACCGAATTCGACGGTAAACCAGTATAAGCGTGCAAGGTATACGCGGTCTTTCTTCTCCGCGGCGTAGCCTAGCTGACCATACTTGTGTGTAAACTCGGCGAATGCTGGATTCGTTAGCATTGCACAATGGCCAAAAATCTCATGGAAGATATCTGGTTCTTGCAGGTAATCAAACTCTTCTCTTGAGCGAATAAAGGTCGCTACAGGAAACTGCTTGTTGGCAAGCAATCGAAAGAACTCATCAAAATCAATCAGTGCGGGCACTGGCGCTACCTGCCAACCCGTTTCTTTCGCTAGTGCTTCGTTTAACTCACTTAGTTGTGGAATGCGGTCTTTTGGTAAGTTAATTTTCTCAAGGCCTGCCAAATATTCATCACAAGCTTTGCCTTCGATACACGCTAGCTGACGTGCAACTAACTCTGACCAAATTTGATTCTCTTCATCTGTCCAAGCGATAACACCATTTTCATCTGGCTGCTTAGATACATATTTACTTGATTTAGCCATTTTACATTCTCACTTACTTCACCCCGAGTTGATGATCTTGCAATTTCAATTGCTGTCCTGTTGATGGTTCGGAGCGCTTCAACTTGTGACTTTGATACTAAGTAAAAGTGAAGGAAAGTTTAATAGTGAGCACGTTTATCACATTTCGCACAACAAGCATTTTCGTAAACAATAAAATACACTCGCGTAAAATTAATATTACACACATAGTAAAAAGGGGCCAAACCCAGCCCCTTTGTAAAAATTAAATTACAGTTATATTTTGTCAAACGCCTGCTTCAGATCGTCAATAATATCTTCTACGTCTTCAAGTCCCACTGAAATCCGAATTAGTCCATCAGAAATTCCCGCAGCTAGCCTTTCCTCTTGTGTATAAGGAGAGTGTGTCATTGATGCCGGATGTTGAATGAGCGTTTCTGGGTCACCTAAGCTTACCGCTAACGTACACAGCTCTGTCGCATTGATAAATTGTTCCCCCTGCTCTAGCGAGCCGTTGATTTCAAAAGCAATTACCCCACCTGCTCCTTTCATCTGTTCACCAAGAAATTGGTAACCAGGATGCGAAGGTAAACCTGGGTAGTAGACTTTATTCACTTTAGGGTGCGCTTCTAGGAACTCTGCTACCGTTTGTGCGCTTTGACAGTGACGTTGTACACGCAAAGCTAAAGTTTTCAACCCTCGATTGATTAACCAGGCATCATGAGGACTGATTGTAGCGCCAATATCTTTTAACACGGTTAATTTGATAAGCTCTATGTGCTCTTTTGAACCGCACACGAGTCCAGCTACCACATCCCCATGACCATTTAGATACTTGGTTGCGCTGTGCACAATAAGATCAGCGCCATAATTCACAGGCTTTTGTAAAAGCGGTGTCATAAAGGTATTGTCAACGACAAACAAGAGCTCATGCTGTTTCGCGATCTCCCCTAACATTTTCAGGTCTAATACCGTCATGTTGGGATTGATCGGCGTTTCGGCAAACAATAGTTTTGTATTTTCCTGTACCGCATCACGTAGCGCTTGCTCATCGGTTAAGTCAATAAATGACACCTCAATACCAAATTTAGGCAACATATGCGCAAATAGTGCGAAGCTACAGCCATACAATGCGCTTGATGCAATCATATGATCGCCTTGCTGTAAAAAGCTCAGCACCGATGCAGACACGGCCCCCATGCCAGTGGCGGTCGCCGCAGCATCTTCCATTCCCTCAAGTCGAGCGACTTTTTCTTCTAGCTCTCGCGTCGTAGGGTTGCCTAAGCGAGTATAGATATAACCGGGCTCTTCACCAGCGAACCGTGCGGCTCCTTGCGCTGCATCTTTAAAGTGGAATGTTGAGGTTTGATACAAAGGAGCGGTTAACGCCCCATGTGGGTCATCAAAATGATTGGGTCCGTGAATACACTGACTGTCATCTCTTAATTTTTTCATACTTGCCTGCTGATTTTATTATTGCCAATCAAATAAACATGGTAGTGAATTAATTAGCGTCGTTTTTGTGTAATAATCAATATGTAGGGCAGTTTAGAAAAATAGACAAGCATGCCAGATGGGGAGACGGCTAGTTCACTTATTGTGACTAGCCAGTTTTACTTAAAGAGGTGTATAAAATTGTTGCCGTTTAATCTTTTTTGCTACGCCTTAATAGCACATCTACAACTGAGCTAATCGCATTTTTCAAAAGACTTTGTTTGTGCTCCAAACGTGGCAATGGTCGACAAAGTTCCATCGCCTTGTAGCCCAAGCGGGCTGTAAATATCCCAGCACTTAGACCCTGTGCCGAACGGGTAGAAAGCTTGCCAAGTAATTCAGCCCCCACACTGGTCGCAGCAAGGTCGCTTACCAGTTCACTTGCGCCAACAAATACCATTTGCTTCAACAACATTTTATACAAGGTGATGCGGCTGCGATACGCTAATCGAATACCATAATGTTTGCTGATCTTTTCCACCAGCACGACTCCGCGCCAAAGCACCGCCAGCATATCCACAAGTGCAAGTGGACTTAAAGCAACTAAGAGCGCCGATGTTGTCGCATGCTCCTGAATTAGTTTTTTAGCTTCAGCATCTTGACCTCGGAGCAAAGTTTTTTCATATAAAGTGATGACTTCTTTGTCTGTGTGGTGAGGCTGTAATGCCTCTTCAAATACGGCAACCTTTTGTTCTGAATGCGCTTTTAATAGTGGCGCAAGCCAAGCTCGCGCCTCGCCAATTTGATCACTTTGTAATAAGCGCTGGGCATCATGTTTAATTTGCTGATGTTGTTTAAGCTTGCTAAGTGCGATGACTTCCGAAAATAAGAACTTAAATAGTGCAAGTAAACCAAGAGACAACACCGTGGTGTATAGACTAAACAGCAGAATATTTTGATCATAACTTTCTATCAATGTCAGTGCTGCTTCAACAATGATAAGTACTAATAGCGCAAGCAAAAAGCACTGCTTAAATCCAAATCGCCAAGGCGATTCGTAGATACGTTCAATTTTCGGTAACTCGGGTTCAGGCACAGTATCAAGGCTTTCACTCACAATCAGCTCATTGCCGAGAACTTTACCTTCTCCACCCAGTTGAGACTCACCTTGGCTTTCAGTGTCGATGTTTAAGCGCCTACCCGAACCTTGGTAAGATTTTGTCTGATCTGTCATCTTAATTTATCTCCAATTAAGAACTGCAAAGCATGATCAAGCCTGATATGCGATAAGTTTCCTTGCCTCGCGGGTAGCGGCTCAAACGCTAGAAACTCAAACCCACTTTGGGGCCAAACCTGCACCTTTGGAACGTGATCAGGTGGAGTTGGTGGCACATAATTAATAAACTGCTGCTCGCCGACTGGCTTGCCGTAAATACATTGCACATGTTGCGCCCCCTCTTTCACCGCTCTCGACTCAACACTTCTCACCGAAGAGAGAGACATCGTGTCCACGGTTACCCCGTTGAAGCGAAGCTCATTGGCGCTGTCCACCAACATTTCATTTAACAACCTTGTCAAATTGGTCTGCTGCTCGTTCAAGACGCCATCACATTTGTTGGCGGCAAATAGCACCTTATCTATTTTTGGGTTAAATAAACGAGACAAAAAGCCACTTTTACCATGAGAAAACATGGCGAGGATCTGCTTTAACGCAACTTCTTGCTCTTTCAATGTGTCATAGCCATCACTTAAGCTACCCAATAAGTCGACTAACACGACTTGGCGGTCAAACTGGCAAAAGTAATCTTTGTAAAATGGCGCCACTACTTGCTTTTTATAGGCTTCAAAACGCTCCACAAGCTGTTGATATTGTGAATGCTCAGTAATGTCGTTTGGGTGAACTTGCACAGGGAAAAACAACAATATCGGCGCTCCCTCAAGGTCACCCGGGATCAACGCCCGGCCAGGTTGCAAGTTAGATAAACGAGTGTCCCGCTGCAACTGCGCTAAAAGCGCATGGTAACTTTGTGCAAGCATTTTCAGCTTACTTTCATCCACCGCTTCAGTACCATCAAACTGCTCGAGTAGCTGTAAAAACGTTTGTGTAAATGGCTGATATTTAGGCTTATTCAATAATGCAAATTGCTGCTCACACCACTCGGGAAAAGTCATTTTAAGTAGCGGCAAGTCCATTAACCATTCACCTGGGTAATCATATAGTTCAAGGTATAGTGTATGAGTTTGCGCTAAGTGTTGTTTGAGTCCGCGTTCACTATGATACCTAAACGCCAATGTTAAGGTATTGATACGTTTGGTTGACGCAGGCCATGTTGGCGGCTCTTCCAACAAACAAGTTATTGCTTGCTGATAGTCAAAAGTGGGTACCGCCAGTGCCTTCTGTGGCTCAGGACGACACGCAACAAGACGCCCTTCACTCACGACATCTAAAAACGGTAAGTTGTCGGTGCTCGTTTGGGTAGTCAGATGCTTGATAAGCGCCGTGATAAATGCGGTTTTCCCGCTGCCACTAAAACCGGTTACAGCAAGCTTTATATGCTTATCAAAAGAGCGGTGGAGCGTTTTTTTGGCTTGTTGTTTTAATTTATCTAAGGAAGATGGGGTTCGAAAACGTGACGTAGTCATAAGTAGAAAAGTGCCCCTCAAGAAAATGCCAAGGCGGCCAATACCGCCTTATAGCTTGTCAATTTCTCTGCTAACCGTAAATTCAGGTGAAGTTACGTAGCGTTCCATGTTTTGAATGCGACCATCAAGTCGTGATAGCCTGTCTTTTAGGTCATAAAGTGCCTGTCTTGGCGGTTCACCTTTTTGCCACACCTTAAACTTCACTGATACCTTATCTTCATCTTTCGCATCAGGTGAACGATTTGGCATCGTTTCACGCTTATCTAAAATAAACCAGCAAGCCACATACACCACGATAAATAATGGACCACCAGATAATAGCACAGCTGTGATGAATAAAATCCGAACAAGCCATAACTCCATGTTGAAATAATCACTAAGACCAGCGCATACTCCAGCTACCTTGCCACGACTTGGGTCACGATATAGCTCTCGCTTTAGTCTACTCATAACTTGCGTCTCCATTGTGGTGACTCTTGATCAAGTAAAGCTTCTAACGTTTCAACACGGTCCGCCATTTTTTCTGCCTTGCTGGCTAATTCGATAAGCTGACGATGCTCGTGCTCACTTAACCCTTGGCTTACCTGCTTTTTGCTACGGTAGTGTAAAATCAACCAAAGTGGTGCCACGATGACCATAAAAATAATCAACGGAGCCATCAAAACTTCTGCGTCAAACATAATCTTCTCCTGCCTTCAACCTGGCTGTTATTATTGTAGTTGGTTAGCACCTACCCTGACAGTAGGTGCAATTATTTTCACTTTTCAGCCATTTTCTTTTTCAGCTGTTCAAGCTCATCGTCAATCTTTTCATTCTTTTGCAGATCAGCAATCTCATCCGCTAAAGATTTCTTACCTAAATCGTAAGATTCGATTTGCGACTCTAGGCCATCGATTTTGCTCTCATAACGCTCAAAGCGATTTAGTGCATCATCTACTTTACTGCTGTCTAGTGCCTTTTTCACCTCTAAACGAGATTCAGCTGAACGCTGGCGCAGTACAATCGCTTTTTGGCGCGCTTTTGCGTCGGCCAGTTTATCTTGTAATGTACTGACTTCTTGCTGTAGCTTTTCAATGTGCGTGTCTATATGCTCTAGCTCTTTTTCAAGGGCTGCAACATCCTCCGCAGACTTTTGCTTTTCAAGTAAAGCAGCACGTGCTAAATCTTCACGCTCTTTACTTAGTGCAAGCTCTGCTTTGGTTTGCCAATCATCTACCTGTGCTTTTAGCTGATCTAGACGGCGTGTTAATTCCTTTTTCTCAGCAAGTGTTTTTGCTGAGGTCGATCTTACTTCGACTAGTGTATCTTCCATTTCTTGGATAATTAGGCGAACCATTTTTTCTGGGTCTTCGGCTTTATCCAAAATAGCATTGATATTAGAATTCACTATGTCTGCAAAACGAGAAAAAATTCCCATAGTGGTTACCTCTTTGGTTAATAGCTAAATTGCTTACTGTCTATGTATCAAATAGCTTGCCAACTTTAACAAATTTAAAAACACAATAAAATCATAAGGTTATTTTATTTTTAAAAGTCCTTTAGTTATCCCTTTTTTTGAAATACACTAGTTATTAGTAAAAACCACTAAGAGTTAGGCAATATGAGCCGGTTTCGCCAACAGGATAATTTATTAGGCCAATCTGACAGCTTTTTAGCTGTGCTAGACAAGGTTTCACAGCTCGCTCCTTTAGAAAAGCCCGTGCTTATTATTGGCGAGCGTGGCACAGGTAAAGAGTTAATTGCAGCACGTTTGCATTATCTCTCAGAGCGGTGGGATCAGGAATACGTCAAACTAAACTGCGCAGCCCTAAACGAAAACCTCTTAGAGAGCGAGTTATTTGGTCACGAGAGCGGTGCCTTTACTGGTGCAAGCAAGCGCCATGAAGGTCGATTTGAACGCGCTAACAGTGGCACACTGTTTTTAGATGAGTTAGCCAATACTTCTGCAATGGTGCAAGAAAAGCTCTTGCGTGTAATTGAATACGGCGAGTTCGAGCGAGTTGGCGGCAAGCAAACCGTAAAAGTAGATACTCGACTGGTATGCGCTACCAATGAAGATCTCCCCACTCTCGCCGATGCAGGAGAGTTCAGACACGACTTATTAGACCGCCTCGCATTTGACGTCATCACCTTACCGCCATTAAGAGCAAGAAAAGAAGACATCTTATTATTGGCCGAGCATTTTGCGATAAATATGGCTCGGGATTTAGGATGGGAGTTATTTAGCGGCTTTACCCGTAAAGCCATCGAAAAGCTGCTTGATTACCCGTGGCCCGGTAATATCCGTGAGCTCAAGAATGTAGTTGAACGGAGTTTATACCGTCATGGCAACGACCAAATTCCGGTTCATGATATTGTGTTTGACCCCTTTGCAAGCCCATTTAGGCCGAGTCAACGGATCAAAGCGCCAAATGCCCAGCCAACAACTTCAACCACTCATACAGTTGAGCCTTTACCTGTGGCACAACCGAGTAATGAACAGCGGGCAGATACAACCCTCGAATTTGACTTCCCTTGTGATTTAAAATCGCTTTCCAACGACTATGAAATCACAATGCTACAAAAAGCGCTTGAATTTAGTCAATTTAATCAAAAGAAAACTGCACAAAACCTTGGTTTGACGTATCATCAACTGAGAGGTTATTTGAAAAAATACAACCTACTGGACCAAAACCAAAAACAAGAGGCATAGTGGTGCGTAAATTGTTTTTTGGTGTGCTGTGTACCGCTTTATTTGGCTGTACAGATCAGGCGCCAAATAAAGTGAATGATAAGTCACAAGGCTTAGTATATTGTGCAGAAGCGAACCCTGTGTCATTTAATCCACAAGTGACCACAACAGGGTCTACGATTGATATTATTGCCAATCAGCTTTATGACACCTTGATCAGTATTGATCCTGAAAGCGGCGAATTCTTACCAGAATTGGCAACGTCTTGGCAGGTCAGCGAAGACGGTAAATCTTTCACTTTTACGCTGAGGGACGATGTCCAATTTCACGATACCCTCTACTTCACACCAACAAGAAAAATGAATGCCGATGATGTGGTATTCTCATTTAACCGTTTATTTGATGTTTACAATCCGTACCACTTTGTTGGTGATGCAAATTATCCTTATTTTCAAAGTATTGGACTCGACCAACTGATCCGCCAAGTGAAAAAAGTGGATGAACATACCGTTCGCTTTGATCTGTTCAATGCGGAAAGTAGCTTTTTATCCAATATCGCCACCGACTTCGCTGTCATTCTTTCAAAAGAATACGCCGATCAGCTTATAGAACTTGAACACAAACAAGACTTTGATCAAAAGCCCGTCGGCACAGGTCCGTATAAGTACCGTGAATTTTTACGTGATAACCTGATCCGATATTATCGCCATGAGGATTACTGGAAACACCCGGTACATATGGAACAATTGGTCTACGACATCACCACCAATGGTACTAGCCGCATCGCGAAAATGCTAACTAAAGAATGTGATATTACGGCGCACCCCAGTGCTACCCAGCTCACCGTGCTTGAACAAAGAAAAGACATAGAAGTTGAAAAGGCCGCTAATCTGAATATCGGTTACTGGGCATTCAACACCGAAAAGCCACCGTTTGATAATCCGCTGGTCCGAAAAGCGCTAGCGCACAGCATAGATTTTGAAAAAATCATGCAAGCGGTATTTTACAACAATGGGATTTTAGCCCGCTCGATGCTTCCCCCTTCTTCATGGGCGTTTGAAGCGCAGCAAAAAATGCCAACATATGACCCTGAAAAAGCCAAAGAGTATTTGAAACAAGCCGGTCTTGAGGGTGGTTTTTCCATGACCTTATGGGCCATGCCGGTGTCGAGAATTTACAATCCTAACGCGCGGAAAATGGCAGAGCTTATTCAACGTGATTTACGTGATATTGGCGTCAATGCCAGAATCGTCGAGTACGAATGGAATACCTTTATCGAACGTGTTGGCCGCCATGAGCACGATAGCGTGTTACTAGGCTGGGCAGCAGATACCCCTGATCCAGATAATTTCTTCAGCCCATTATTGAGCTGTACTGCGACATTTAGTGGCAAAAACCCATCCAACTGGTGTAATCCGGAGTTTGACTTATTGCTCACTCAAGCGTTAGACACCAACGATATGGAAGAAAGAAAATACTATTATCAGCAGGCACAAAAAATGGTAATTGAGCAGCTGCCTCTCGTTCCAATTGCTCACGGGCTACGGTTCCAAGCAACCAGCTCTGATATCAAAGGCGTCTCACTTCGTCCATTTGGTGGTATTTCACTCGCTGAGGCAAGGAGAGACTAACATGTTTGCAAAATATGCTTATCGACGACTGAGCTTGCTTTGCTTTATGTTGTTTACCCTAACGATATTTACTTTCGCCCTCAATTACCTGTTTCCAGGTGAATTAGTCACCAACTTCAGTGGTGAAGTCAACTCAAGCTATGCCCAAACGCAGGCGCTAGTTGAAAAATACCGTATTGAAGAAAATATCTTTGTGCAATATGGCGCATTTATGGCTCGTATGTTTGAGGGCGATTGGGGTTTATCTTTGTCGTCAGGCCAACCTGTTCTTTCTCATGTACAACACCTATTTCCGGCAACGCTTGAGTTGTGTTTATATGCTTTGACGGTTGCGGTCATTATTGGTGTACCAAGTGGGGTAATAGCCAGCGCTTATCATAAAAAGTGGCCAGATAAGCTCATTAACTCATTAAGCTTGATGGGGTTTTCCATTCCAGTTTTTTGGTTAGCACTGCTGCTTATTATGGCATTTTGTCTGGGCCTTGGGCTTTTCCCCATGTCCGGTAGAATAGGCTTACTTTATGAAATACAACCCGTCACGCATTTTATTCTGATTGATATTTATCTTGAAGGGTTTCCCTATGGTGGTGCCGCATTTTGGGATGCACTTCATCATTTAGCGCTGCCAACCGTTGTGCTGGCTATGTACCCAACGACAGTTTTAATCCGCTTTACTCGCGACTCTATGCTCGAAGTCCTCGACCAAAACTATATTAAAACAGCTAGAGCAAAAGGCCTTAATCGCAGCCAGCTGATCATCCACCACGCGCTGAGAAATGCGCTGCTGCCAGTGATAAAACAAATTGGCCTCCAGTTTAGCACCCTCATCACACTTGCGATGATCACAGAGGTGATATTCTCTTGGCCTGGGATCGGTCGATGGTTAATTGAAAGCATCTATCAACGTGATTACCCAGCTATCCAAGGGGGACTGCTCGCAGTGTCTTTCTTTGTTATCATTGCCAACATGTTGTCTGATTTTATTCACTCGATACTCGATCCGCTCGCAAGGAATCAGGCTCATGGCAAAGTTTAACTTATTTACCGAAGAGTCTAACCGCTCACCCTTATTTAGGTTATGGCGTAAATTCCGCTCAAACCACATTGCACTAGTGGGTTTGTGGCTGTTTGTTGCCTTGACCGTATTGGCTTTAACAGCGCCGCTGATCGCGCCCTATGGTGTTAACCAGCAGCATGCTGATGCTCTGTTGCTGCCACCTTCTTGGCATGATGATGGCGATGTGCGCTTTATACTCGGTACAGATGATTTGGGACGAGACATCTTATCTCGCCTAATGAACGGGGCGACCTACACGTTTGGTTTATCTATCATTGCGGCCTTAGTTACCACGGCACTCGGCGTCGTACTTGGTACGCTTGCTGGCGCTAGTCGAGGCTTAAAATCCAGCTTTCTTAATCACTTATTGGATATTACGCTCGCCATTCCTTCGTTACTGCTGGCCATTATCATCATTGCTATATTAGGGCCAGGTTTGATGAATACGGTGTGGGCGATTATCTTCGCGTTACTGCCACAATACATCCACTCGATAAGAAACTTAGTGGTCACTGAGCTGAGTAAAGACTATATCATTGCCTTTAAGCTTGATGGTGCAACACGCTGGAAACTGCTCGTCCGTGGCATACTGCCTAACATTTACGAGCATATCGTGGTTATCTTCACCATGGCGCTGTCGACTGCTATTTTGGATATTGCGGCACTTGGTTTCTTAAAGCTCGGTGCGCAGCCTCCATCGACCGAATGGGGTGCTATCCTCCAAGAAAACTTAAGTTTAATTTATCTCGCGCCTTGGACTGTAGGCCTCCCAGGTGTATTGCTCTTTTTGGCAGTACTGTCTACCAACTTGGTTGGTGATGGACTGCGTGAAGCGCTGAAACAACGTAAGGCAGATTAATGCAATTGCTAGACATTAAGAACCTCACCATTGAACTACATACAGAAGACGGCGTTATTCGCGCAGTTGATAAGGTCAACCTTAGCCTTAAAGAAGGCGAAGTACATGCGCTTGTCGGTGAGTCTGGCTCTGGTAAAAGTCTAATCGCCAAGGCCATTGTGGGGGTGCTCAATCAGCGCTGGACAGTAACCGCAGATCGCATGCACTGGCGTGGTGTAGACCTTATGCGCTTGTCTTCAGAAAAGCGCAGAAAGCTCGTCAGCCAAGACATTGCGATGATTTACCAAGAGCCAAGTCGAAGCCTTGACCCAACCGCCACTATTTTCGATCAAGTCGCGGAATCTATCCCCGATAGCGTCTTAAAAGGTGGTTTTTTTGGTCGTAGAAAAGCTCGAAAAGAAAAGGTCCGAGCACTCTTGCACAAAGCTGGGATCCGAGACGATAAAAAGATCTGCAGCAGTTACCCACATGAGCTTTCAGAAGGAATGTGTCAAAAGATCATGATTGCGATGGCCATAGCCAGAAGCCCTCAACTACTGATAGCCGATGAGCCCACCACAGCACTTGAGAGCACCGCTCGCGCGCAAGTATTTCGATTGCTCAAAGCATTAAATCAACTTAAGAACATGTCGATATTAATGATTTCACATGAGTTGGAAGAAATCTCAGACTGGTCCCATGCAATGCATGTACTCTACTGCGGGCAGATGGTTGAAGCAGGTCCTACTCAGGCTATTTTTAAACAGCCATTACACCCCTATACCCAAGCGCTGGTTAAGAGTTTGCCTGATTTTGGTCAAGGACTCGGCCATAAAGAAGCATTTTATGCCTTAAAAGGGACTATTCCCCCTTTACAACACTTACCCATAGGATGTCGCTTGGGACCTAGATGCCCTCAAGCACAAAAAGAATGTGTCGTCACGCCAAGGCAAAGTCGCTCGCATGGTCATAGTTATGCTTGCCACTTCCCGTTAATTAAGGTGAAGCAAAAATGCAACCCGTCTTAAAAGTACAGTCTTTAAACAAGTCCTACACTTCTCGCCAAGGGCTGTTCAGACGCCGCTCGTTGCAGGTACTCAGAGATGTGTCGTTTGCGCTTGCTCCCGGACAAACCCTCGCAATCATAGGCGAGACCGGCTCTGGTAAAAGTACGCTCGCCAAAGTACTTGCCGGCGCCGACATGGCCGATTCTGGACAAATATTACTGAATGGCCAAATTGTAGAAGACGCTGGTATTCGCAATCATGACTGCCGTACTATTCGCCTGATCTTTCAAGACCCAACTCGCTCGCTCAACCCGGGTCTCACCATTGGGGATATGCTTGATGATTGCCTGCAATACAATACTGAACTCACCGAAGAGCAGCGTTATAAGAAAATCCGCATCACACTCAGCCGAGTCGGGCTACTTGGCGAGCACATAGACTATTATCCTCATATGTTTAGTGGCGGGCAGTTACAACGAGTTGCCTTAGCGAGAGCCCTTATTTTGGACCCTAAAGTACTGGTATTAGATGAAGCGCTGTCATCATTAGACCCATCCGTACGCGCACAAACCGTGAATCTGCTGCTAGAGCTACAAGCAGCAACGGGACTTGCGTACGTACTTATCACACATCATTTGAGTTTGGTTCGTCATATGAGTGATGAGATTTTGGTGCTAAATCGTGGCAAAGTCGTCGAATATGGCGAAACCGAGCGTGTGTTCAATACACCAAAATCTAAAACCATGCAGAAACTGCTATCAGCTTAATTTAGCGAGGGAATGAGAAATGGATTTTAGTGCCCATCTGTTATTTTTCTTCTCACTTGTTGGAGTATTTAACGGCTTTATTCTCAGCGCCCTACTGCTAATAAAATTTCAGGAGGCGAATGCACTGCGCTGGGTGTCGGTGCTCCTCATTTTACTTTGTATTCGAATTGGTAAATCAGTCCTTTTTTACTTTAACCCAGAGCTAGATAAAACGATTCTGCAAATAGGTCTGAGTGCCTACTTTTTGCTTGGTCCCTGCCTGCTCAATTTTGTACTCGCAAGCTACAGTAAAACCAAAAATCGTTATCTAGCAATACATTTTTTAGCATTAAGTGGTTTTATTATTGGATTTGGTATACTTATGCCCTATCAGCTTCACCCTGAAATTTGGCAAATGTGGGGTTACAAAGGCACATCCTATTTTTGGCTGGGTTACTTATTGACAAGTTCTTATACTTTTTACCACCTAACAACTTCTAAAAACGCCAGTGGCAACGCTGAGTTTCATCTATCTTTGGTTGTGATCTGCGGTTGCTGGCTCATTTGGGCCGCGTATTTCTTTTCGTCATTCACTTCTTACATCACAGGAGCACTCACGTTCAGCTTTGTGCTCTATTTAAGCATCCTTTTCGCACCCAAATTACTACGAAAACCAACGGCTAATGAAAAGAAATATGCCAATACGCACATAAGCGACGATGAGTACAATCAGCTCATAGCCAAACTGGAGTCGCTAATGTCAGAAAGCAAGCTATTTACTGAACCGGATTTAACGCTACCCCGATTAGCCAAACGATTAGGCACGAGCCACAACAAATTATCGCAAATAGTAAATCGCCACTATCATTGTAACTTTAAACAATATCTCAATGGCTTGAGAGTGGAATATGCGAAACACTTGCTTTCGAGCACCAACATGCCGCTGGAACACCTTGCACTGGAGTGTGGTTTTAATTCTGCATCCACATTTTTTGCCGCATTTAAGAAGCTCACGGGGTACTCTCCAAATAGCTTTAAGCACTCCGAGAACATACTCTCAGACTCCTAAAACATACTCTAGGTGACTGCTTTAATTAAATAAGTTTATGTTTCTTCTGAGTCATTACAGGAGAAGCTTATGACCCTATCAAAACTAGTACCATTGTTATTTTTACTACTTATCCAAACCAGCATCGCCATCGCTTTTGAGGATGAGACCGCTAAAATTACCGCTACATTAAACCACTACATCGGTGGCACCGCGAATAACCAGCCTGAAATGATAAGAAAAGCGTTTCATCCCGATGCGATACTTATTTTAGAAAAGTCAGACCAAGCGATGTGGCAAGTCCCGTTGAAAGAGTATTTGAGTTGGTATAAAGGTCCGAAAAAAGACACAGGCAGGCGCGCAAAAATTCTAAATATCAGCGTGAATGAGCACCTTGCACAGGCCAAAATCCGCATTGATATATTGAAGTCAAACGTGCAGTACATCGATCACCTACTCCTAAAGAAAATAGCTGGCACATGGAAAATCATCGGTAAATCGGCGCAGCAAACCACGCTAACTTCCGAGCAAGTAACGAACTTGGGTCGCCGAGTGCTCATTGTCGCATCAAGCAAGGCCTTTCACGGCGATAGTCAGCTGTCAGCTGGCACGAGCTTCGAAGAGCTGCTCAGTGCCTATGCCGTATTTACTCAAGCAGGGCTAATCGTTGATTTCGTCAGCACACAAGGTGGCGCGTTAAACCTGAGCTATATAAATACTTCAAATGGCGAACATAAAAAGTACCTTTACCAACCTGACTATATGTATGCGCTCAGCAACACGATGCGTCCAGCTGAAGTCGATCCAAGCCAATATAGGGCAATCTATTATGTTGGCGGCAGCAATGCCATGTATGAAGTAGCGGAAAATCCGACTCTACAGCGTATTGCTATGCATATATATGAACAAAACCAAGGTGTTGTTGCCGCAGTATGCCATGGCACAGCTGGTATCGTTAATTTACGCTTGAAAAATGGCGAGTATCTCATCAAAGGAAAACAAATCACCGGTTATCCTACTGCTTTTGAGAACCCAGATAGAGCCTATTTCAAGCATTTTCCTTTTCAAATTCAACCTAAAGTGGAAGAGCTCGGAGGGAATTTTGTGTATGGAGAGCGGGACGCATCTTTTATTAAGGTAGATAGCCGTATAGTGACAGGGCAGAACTATCAGTCTTCACTGGCGGTTGCAAGCACTGTACTTGAGCATATTCAATAATACCAATATCCCTGCGCTTAAGTAGCACAAGGTATAAAAAAGGCGCCGTGTTGGCGCCTTTTTTTATCTAAAAACGATTATTGCTGCTCTGTGACCTGTAGCTGTGGTCTTTTTACTTCAGACTTAGCTTCAAGTGCTGCTAGTAGCTCAAGGTAGTTTTTATTTGCGTAGGAAGCAGTGATTGACTGCTTCTGCTGCGGATCAACCTTGTCGTCAACTTCAGGTGTAGTTACGGACTTAAGAACCACAAATGCCGAGTCGCCATTACCAAGCTCTACAAGTGCAGATTCTGTCTCTGCTACACCTGGCTGAGGTAATTTAAATGCTTCAGCTGCAATAGCTGGTGGTACATCGTAGCTGCGACGCTTAAGCTCAGTCACGCTCTTCACTTCGATGCTTTGCTCTTTAGCTATCTCAGCTAACGTAGAACCACCTTGTAGTTGCTCAAATAGCGACAGTGCTTTCTCTGCAATTAATGTTGAAGCTTTTTCATTACTCAACTGCGTTTCGATCTGCGTGCTGACTTCCTCTAGTGGCTTAGTCGCAGCCGCTTTATGCTCAGCAACACGAACCACCACGATATGCTCTGGTGCAACTTCTAACACTTCTGAGTTTACGCGGTCTTCTAACAGCTCTGGCGTGAAGATAGTATTGCTTATCGCTGGTGAATTCAGTGGCTCAGGAAGCGCATTACGGCTTACTAGTTCAGTTGATTTGATTTCAACGCCAGCGGCTTCAGCAGCGTCTTGTAGTGAGTCAGCCATTTCAAAAGCAAGTTCTGCTACACGGGTTTGCTTTTGATAAAACGCATCAATCTTGGCTGCTTTTTCAAGCTCTGCACGAAGGTCGTCTTTTACGTCTTCAAAAGACTGAGCTTGTTGGCGCTGAATGTCTGTGAGCTTGATAATATGGAAACCAAACTCAGATTCAACCACTTCAGATACATCACCTACCGCGGCAAGCGCAAATGCAGCATCTTCAAACGCAGGATCCATCATGTCTCTTTCAATCCAATCTAAATCACCGCCAAGCTCAGCACTCACCACGTCGTCAGATTTTTCTTCTGCAACGACGGCAAAATCAGCACCGTTATTCAATTCAGCCAGAATTTCATCTGCTTTTTGCTTTGCGGCTTCAGCATCTTCGCTTGCATCAACAAGAATGTGTGACACGCGGCGTCTTTCAGGCTCAAGGTATTGGTTTTTTTGCTCTTCGTAATATGTTTTTAACGCTTCTTCAGTAACCGGCTCTGCTGGCTCTAGATCTTCGGCTTTTAACTCAATATAGTTAACCGCCACCAATTCTGGAGCCTGGAACTGAGTTTGATTCAAGTCGTAGTAGTTCTGAATCTCTTCATCTGAAACCGACACTTCATCTTTTACCAACTCTTTGCTTAATACCGCGTAGTCGATAGCGCGAGTCTGTTGCTGAAGCGCAATAGATTGCTGAAGTTCGTTTTTCAGTACAAAATCAGTGCCTGCCACCGCTGAGATTAGCTGTGCACGAGTCATCTCGTCACGAAGGTATTCACGGAAGCTATCTGGCTGGAAGTTCATTTGACGAATGACTTGTAAATAACGGTCGTTACTGAACTCTCCACCAATTTGAAAATATGGCATTTCAACAATCGCTTTTTTAACCTGCTCATCGCTCACACGAAGACCAAGCTCTTTAGCTAGTTGAGTTTGTAATTCTTGTTGTACTAATTGGTCGACAACACCTTGGCGAATTTGCGCCATATAATTAGGATCGGCTGCAATCTGTGCAAAGTATTCGCCAAACTGTTGCTCTAGTCGTGCACGTTCATTTGAGTAAGCACGAGAAAACTTAGTTTGTGAAATCTTTACTCCGTTCACTTCTGCGACAGGCTGCTCTGTGGTTTGACCTAGGTAACCACCGATCCCTGCTAACGCAAAAGATAAGATGACTAAACCTAATACGATTTTAGCCGCCGGGCCTTGCGAGCCTTCTCTGATCTTTTCAAGCATTTATTGTTTCTCTTATCTAAGTCAAAGCACCTAAGCACTTTGTGTTTGCTAGATTTGGGTTAAGCATTACACCAATCAGATTAGTGATGGTATAAAAAAAGCGTATCTTAGCAGATACGCCTTTTATCTTGAAGCAGTTCGCGATGACTCTGCATCGCCTAATTCAAATTAAATTAGTTTACTGCGTCTTTAAGCGCTTTACCCGCTTTGAAAGATGGGATGTTAGCTGCTGCGATTTGAATAGTCTCACCAGTTTGTGGGTTACGACCAGAACGTGCAGCGCGCTCGCGCACTGAGAAAGTACCAAAACCTACCAGTGCAACAGAGTCACCTTCTTTTAGTGCACCTGTTACAGACTCAATGAATGAATCTAGCGCACGACCAGCAGCCGCTTTAGAAATGTCAGCATCAGCTGCGATTTGATCGATTAATTGAGATTTATTCACAATATCATCCTCTTCCATATTTATTGTCAAAAGTTACTTTTTACTGAGAACTTTTGCTATTCATTTAGAGACATCACAGCGACTCTCTAATTCTCGAAATCTTTGTCAAGCCTAGTAATTACGGGGCTTCCGAACCAGTAGGCTTGAATACAGTGCCTAACTTAACACACCTTTTAGATTTGAAAAGCCTTTTCACTCAATTTTTTGGCTTTTTTCTTAGTTTTTTTGCGATTCCACGCTAAAACTGTCTATTGGGTGCGCTAACGCCAGTGATAATACCTCATCAATCCATGACACGGCATGAATATCAAGCCCTTCAAGTACATTCTCAGGAATTTCTTTTAAGTCACGCTCGTTCTTTTTCGGTATTAAAACTCGTTTAATTCCACCGCGATGAGCCGCCAATAATTTCTCTTTCAGACCGCCGATAGGCAGAACTTCGCCACGCAAGGTAATTTCACCTGTCATCGCGACATCTGCACGTACTGGATTACCAGTAAGGCTCGATACCAAACCAGTAACCATCGCAATACCGGCACTTGGTCCATCTTTCGGTGTCGCGCCTTCTGGAACGTGAACATGAATATCACGTTTCTCGTAGAAATCGTCATTTATGCGTAGTTTGTCAGCTCGGTTGCGCACCACGGTCATTGCCGCTTGAATTGACTCTTGCATCACATCGCCCAAGGAGCCGGTGTAAGCGAGTTTGCCTTTACCTGGTACTGCAGCACACTCGATAGTGAGTAAGTCACCCCCTACTTCCGTCCATGCAAGACCGGTAACTTGGCCAACTCTATCACCGTCTTCCGCCTTTCCGTAATCGTGACGTTGTACACCTAAGAAGTCTTCAAGATTTTCTTGATTAATCACAACTTGCTTAACGTTTTTGTCGAGCAAGATGTTCTTAACCGCTTTTCGGCACAACTTAGACACTTCGCGCTCTAGATTACGTACGCCCGCTTCACGCGTGTAATAGCGAATAATGCCAATGATCGCGCTGTCTTCTATATTGATTTCAGATTCTTTTAATCCATTGCGTTTAACTTGCTTTGGAATTAAGTGCTGCTTAGCAATATTCAGCTTTTCGTCCTCGGTATAGCCAGAAAGACGAATGACTTCCATACGGTCTAACAATGGACCCGGAATGTTAAAACTGTTAGAGGTTGCAACAAACATAACATCAGACAGATCGTAGTCCACTTCTAAATAGTGGTCTGCAAAGTTGCTATTTTGCTCTGGGTCTAACACTTCCAGTAGAGCTGAAGCAGGATCGCCGCGCATATCCGATGACATCTTATCGATTTCATCTAATAAGAAAAGCGGGTTCTTCACGCCAACTTTCGACATGCTTTGGATCAGTTTACCCGGCATTGAGCCAATATAAGTTCTTCTGTGGCCGCGAATTTCAGCCTCATCGCGCACGCCACCAAGCGCCATACGTACATACTTACGGCCAGTCGAACGCGCGATAGATTGCCCTAAACTGGTTTTACCAACCCCCGGGGGGCCAACTAAGCATAAAATAGGACCTTTTAGCTTATTAGTGCGCTGCTGCACCGCTAAATATTCGATAATGCGGTCTTTCACTTTCTCGAGACCATAATGATCGGCATCTAGAATCTTTTGCGCACCTGCTAGGTCTTTTTTCACCTTAGAGCGCTTTTTCCAAGGCACATTGATCATGGTCTCAATATATGAGCGCACAACCGTCGCTTCAGCAGACATAGGTGACATCATTTTAAGTTTATTTAGCTCTGAAAGCGCTTTTTCTTCCGCCTCCTTCGGCATATTCGCTTCGCTAACACGCTTTTTCAGGGCTTCAAATTCGTCAGGTACATCATCCAGCTCGCCAAGTTCTTTCTGAATCGCTTTCATTTGTTCATTCAGATAGTACTCGCGTTGGGATTTCTCCATTTGCTTTTTAACACGTGAGCGGATCTTTTTCTCTACTTGAAGTAAGTCGATCTCGCCTTCCATCAACGCCATCAAATACTCAAGACGCTCAGTCACATCGTTAATTTCTAGCACCTTTTGTTTTTCAGGTACTTTAATTGGCATATGAGCAGCCATCGTATCAGCTAGACGTGCAGCCTCATCGATACCCGATACTGACGTTAAGACCTCTGGTGGGATCTTTTTATTTAGCTTCACATAGCCTTCAAATTGGCTAATTGCACTGCGAACTAATATGTCTTGCTCTTGCTCATCTACATCCTCGGATGGAATATACTGAGCTTGCGCCAGAAAATATTCGTCTGTAATTAGAAACTCATCGATTTTTGCGCGCTGAGTACCTTCAACCAGCACTTTCACTGTACCATCAGGTAGTTTGAGTAACTGTAGTACCGTTGCAATGGTACCAGTCTGATAGACATCATCAGTGCTTGGGTCATCAACTGAGGCGTCTTTCTGCGCAACTAAAAAGATTTGCTTGTCATTGTCCATCGCTGCTTCTAGGCATTTTATTGATTTTTCTCGGCCTACAAACAGCGGGATCACCATATGCGGATACACCACTACATCACGTAGCGCTAGCACTGGAATTTCTACTCGATCCATTCTTTCAAGCGTCATTATGTTCTCTTCGCACTTCAATTAATTTGGGAATACTGAGCTATATGGGGATAACGCAGATAAAGTTCAATAGTTTATAGTAATCCGCATCAAGTAGAGATCAATTCAGGGCAAAAAACCACGAGAGAGAAATACAAATATGGACCATTAAGTAATCTACTTTAAGACAAGAAAGCGCCATGAGCACCACTAAAAATTATTATTTAGTCTTACAAAAAGAGAAATCTTTAATGCTATTCGTAAATAGGTTTGATCTCTCAAATCAGTTACTTATCAACCCAGATTAATATCTCTTTGCAGGTTTAAACGAGAAAGCTTACCCGTTTAAGAGCTTTTCACTTTAATAGTAAATCGGTTTCTATCTGATGTGGACTAAGAAATAAAAAGGAGCACTAGGCTCCTTTTTCAATCATATATTGAGCTATTCAGACGCCGCTTTTTCTTTACCGTTATTCTCGTAAATCATAATCGGATCTGATTCGCCTTTGATCACTGTTTCATCAATGACGACTTTACTCACTTCTTCAAGTGAAGGAAGCTCATACATAGTATCGAGTAATACGCCTTCGACAATTGATCGTAGGCCACGGGCACCCGTCTTACGCTCCATTGCCTTATGAGCAATCGCTCTTAGCGCATCTTCACGGAATTCAAGGTCAACACCTTCCATCTTAAATAGCGCCGCGTATTGCTTAGTGAGTGCATTTTTCGGCTCATTTAAGATTTCAATTAATGCGTCTTCGTCCAGCTCGGTCAAAGTCGCAACAACTGGCAAACGACCAATAAATTCTGGAATTAAGCCGTACTTAACTAAATCTTCAGGCTCTACGTCTTTGAACGTTTCGCTTAATGAGCGCTCAAAGTCCTTAGATTTAACTTCAGCACCAAACCCAATCCCCGTATTTTTTGTACTGCGCTGCTCAATGACCTTATCGAGACCTGCAAACGCACCACCACAAATAAACAAGATCTTAGAAGTATCTACTTGTAAAAATTCTTGTTGCGGGTGCTTTCTGCCGCCTTGTGGTGGAACAGATGCAACCGTGCCTTCAATCAGCTTTAATAGTGCTTGTTGTACACCTTCGCCTGACACATCACGGGTAATTGATGGGTTGTCAGATTTTCTTGAAATTTTGTCGATTTCGTCAATGTAAACAATACCACGTTGTGCTTTCTCAACGTCGTAATCACATTTTTGCAGAAGCTTTTGAATGATGTTTTCAACATCTTCACCCACATAACCAGCTTCGGTTAATGTCGTTGCATCTGCCATTGTGAATGGAACGTCAAGTAAACGTGCAAGCGTTTCTGCTAGAAGGGTTTTACCACTACCCGTTGGACCAATTAGTAGAATATTACTCTTGCCAAGTTCTACATCACCTTTTCCGCCTTGGTTACGCAGGCGCTTATAATGATTATAAACCGCAACAGACAAGACCTTTTTAGCATGGTCTTGACCTATCACATAGTCATCTAAGTGATTTCTGATCTCTTTTGGCACGGGTAATTTATCAGACGCGTCATGCTTAGGCGCAATATCTTTGATTTCTTCCCTAATAATGTCGTTACAAAGTTCAACGCACTCGTCACATATATAGACAGATGGACCGGCAATTAACTTACGAACTTCATGCTGGCTCTTACCGCAAAATGAGCAGTAGAGTAGCTTGCTATTCTTATCGCCGTCTGTTGGAGTGTCTGACATTCAGCTACCTCATTCAATTGCTGTTATCTTTAGATAACATCGTATTTCTTTTAACTATACCAAAGAAATTTGGCTTTGGCACAGTAGAAGCCGATGAATTCAACTCATCGGCTAATTCATAATCACTTCAGCTCTCGACGAGAGTGAACCGCATCAATCAAGCCATACTCTAACGCTTGATCTGCAGTCATAAAGTTGTCTCGATCTGTGTCACGCGCAACCACATCATAAGGTTGACCGGTGTGATCCGCCATTAAGCGATTCAATTTTTCTTTGATCGCCAAGATTTCACGGGCATGAATTTCAAAGTCAGAAGCCTGACCTTGGAAACCACCTAAAGGTTGGTGGATCATCACACGCGAGTTCGGCAAGCAATAACGTTTACCTTTAGCACCGCCAGATAGCAAAAATGCGCCCATACTCGCAGCTTGACCAACACAAACCGTACTAACGTCAGGCTTGATAAAATTCATCGTGTCGTAGATTGACATACCAGCGGTCACAGAACCACCTGGCGAATTGATATACAAGAATATATCTTTGTCTGGGCTTTCCGATTCCAAGAACAGCATCTGCGCCACAATTAAATTGGCCATGTGGTCTTCGACTTGACCAGTTAAGAAAATAATACGGTCTTTTAACAGTCGTGAGTAAATATCATAAGAACGCTCACCTTTAGCCGTTTGCTCCACGACCATAGGTACTAACGCATTGATTGGATCGATCATACCATCATTCATGTTTTTTATTCCTTATTAGCACAGAATCTATTGCCTATTCGCTGCAACTTTATTGGACTTAGCGCGGCCCATAAAAACATTCTGTGATAGGTGTTTAGGCTAATACTTTTTTGAGCGAATTGAAACGAGTAGATATAACTGTATCAGTCATACTCAATGAAACCTGACTCGTAAAATAAGTATAGCTAATAAAATAAGCCATGCCTCAAGATATAAGCACTTAATGCTTCAATATCAAGGCTTAAAAACAAAAATGGCCCGAATTCTCTATTAGAGTAACTCGAGCCATTTAAACTTCAGCTTAGCTGTAAGTCAATGATTTGTTCAAGGACTTATTGAGCAGCCTGTGGATTCATGATGTCGTCGAATGACTTTTCAACATCAGAAACAGATGCAGCTGCAAGCACAGCTTCAACAGCTAGCTCTTCCATTGCTACATTGCGCATTTGCTGCATAAGCTGGTCGTTAGCTTTGTAGTATGCAACTACTTCGCTTGGATCTTCGTACGCAGAAGCAACAGTCTCGATTAATTCTTCAACTTTTGCATCGTCAGCTTTGATGTCGTTCGCTTTGATTACTTCACCTAGAAGTAAGCCAGTCTTAACGCGCGTTACCGCTTGCTCGTGGAAAAGCTCAGCTGGTAGCTCAGGCATGTTTTGTGCGTTGCCGCCAAAACGCTGTGCAGCCTGTTGACGAAGTGCGTCGATCTCTTGGTCGACTAGTGCTTTAGGCACTTCAACTTCGTTAGTTTCTAGAAGACCTTTGATCGCTTGATCTTTCACGTTAGCTTTAACCGCTTGGTTCAGCTCACGTTCCATGTTCTTCTTAACTTCTTCTTTAAGTGCGTCAACACCGCCTTCAGCAACACCAAACTTAGTTGCGAACTCGTCAGTTAATTCAGGAAGTTCTTGAACTTCAACTTTCTTCACAGTGATAGTGAATTGAGCCGCTTTACCTTTTAGGTTCTCAGCATGGTAATCTTCAGGGAAAGTTACGTCAGAAACTACTTCTTCACCTGCTTTTTTACCAACGATACCGTCTTCGAAGCCTGGGATCATACGACCTTGACCAAGCTCTAGAGGGAAGTCTTCAGCTTTTCCGCCTTCGAACTCTTCACCGTCAATTGTACCAACGAAATCAACCGTTACACGGTCTTTTTCGCCAGCTGCAGCATCACTCTCAGTCCAAGAAGCGTGTTGCTTACGAAGCGTTTCAAGCATGTTAGCAAGATCTTCGTCAGTTACTGAAACTGCTGGTTTCTCAACTGCAATTTTTTCTAGATCTTTAAGCTCAACTTCTGGATATACTTCAAAAGTTGCATCAAATTCTAGATCTTTACCTGCTTCTAGAGATTTAGGAGCAAAGCTAGGTGCGCCAGCTGGGTTGATTTTCTCAGCAATGATTGCCTCGATATAGTTACGCTGCATAAGATCGCCAGCAACTTCTTGACGTACAGCTGCGCCGTAACGCTTAGTGATGATTGACACTGGAACTTTACCAGGGCGGAAGCCATCGATACGCTGTGTTTTTGACAGTTGTTGTAGGCGTTTTTTAACTTCAGTCTCAACGTTCTCTGCAGGAACGGTGATGGTCAGACGGCGCTCAAGGCCTTGAGTCGTCTCAACAGAAACTTGCATGATTTACCTCAATCTTCATTTTTGGGCGACAAAGCGCCTTCCTTACTAACAAGACAACCATCATGCTTTTTATGGGCCTTCGGCTAAACTGCCAAACTCTCCGTTGCATGTGACGCTTGTTGCCTGCCCTACGGGCACTACGTTAATTAATAGACGCGGCATTATAACCTATTCAACGACGGAGTCGAGCAATCAGGTTAAATAATTAGGCATATTGGTGCTAATTGATTAAAAGTTAGTAAATTTGAAATAAATGACTGAGATACTGGGGAGAAAGTGGTCGGCGATGCAGGATTTGAACCTGCGACCCCTTGGACCCAAACCAAGTGCGCTACCAAGCTGCGCTAATCGCCGAACATATATATTTTGTAGAAGTGGTCGGCGATGCAGGATTTGAACCTGCGACCCCTTGGACCCAAACCAAGTGCGCTACCAAGCTGCGCTAATCGCCGACTAATTTTGGCATGTAGATGGGGCGACTGATGGGACTTGAACCCACGACAACCGGAATCACAATCCAGGGCTCTACCAACTGAGCTACAGCCGCCACTACATGTGGATTAAAATAAGATGGCGCACCCTGAAGGATTCGAACCTTCGACCGACGCCTTAGAAGGGCGTTGCTCTATCCAGCTGAGCTAAGGGCGCAAACTCGTAAACATCTTCATGCTACTTTCTTATTTTAAAAGTGGTCGGCGATGCAGGATTTGAACCTGCGACCCCTTGGACCCAAACCAAGTGCGCTACCAAGCTGCGCTAATCGCCGACTGTGACCTTGGAGAACTAATAACCTTTTTATCGGTGAGTCCTCGTTGGCAACGGGGTGCATAATAGTGATTTGCCCGAAGTAGGTCAAATATTTTTTTTAGTTTTTGTTTCAACTGCCTAATTTTGCCACAAATTGTTGATAAAACAGCTGACTTAAACAATTTTTGAACGCTTCTTGTAGAGCTGATCATGAAAACCTTTGCTTTTACGCAATGCAAACTTGGCGGGATGGCTGTTTTTTGCGAAAATAGCGGGCAAATGTCCTCTATCAAACTAATTAGCAGGGCATATAAATAGAGCAACCCCATTATTTTTCTCTACAAGCAGAGTCATCACTCAATAAAAGTACTTGTATAGAAGAATTTAAAGGCTCTATCATCGTTCAAGTTTTTTAACCCTTAATATAGGTCAATCATGACGGCAAACATCATTGATGGCAAAGCTATCGCGAAACAAGTTCGTTCTACTGTTGCACAACGAGTTCAAGACAGACTAGCGCAAGGTCTAAGAGCGCCTGGCTTGGCAGTGGTATTAGTAGGCCAGGATCCTGCGAGCCAAGTTTATGTTGGTTCAAAGCGTAAAGCCTGTGAAGAAGTCGGATTTGTTTCTAAATCTTTCGACTTACCAGGTGACACAAGCGAAGAACAATTACTTGCGCTTGTTGACGAGCTTAATGCAGATCCTGAAGTTGATGGGATCTTAGTGCAGTTGCCGCTACCTGAAGGCCTAGACGCTGAAAAAGTGTTAGAGCGTATTGATCCTCACAAAGACGTCGACGGCTTTCACCCATATAACGTCGGTCGTCTTGCACAAAGAATGCCTGCATTAAGACCGTGTACTCCAAAAGGGATCATCACCCTACTCGATTCTACTGGTGTTCGTTATAAGGGCATGCATGCGGTTGTGGTTGGTGCTTCAAACATCGTTGGTCGCCCTATGTCGCTGGAGTTGCTACTTGCCGGTTGTACTACAACCGTTTGCCATAAGTTTACGCAAGACCTCGAAACCCATGTGCGTCGTGCCGATCTTCTGGTTGTGGCGGTAGGCAAACCAGAGTTTATTCCGGGCGACTGGGTTAAAGAAGGCGCGATTGTTATTGATGTAGGTATTAATCGCTTAGAATCTGGCAAACTGGTAGGTGACGTGCAATACGACATCGCAGAACAGAGCGCGAGCTTTATTACCCCGGTGCCAGGTGGTGTGGGTCCAATGACCGTAGCAAGCTTAATCGAAAATACGCTAGAAGCGTGTGAAAAGTATCACAGCTAAACGCTATTAGTTTATGAGTATGTAAAGGCCTCAGTTGAGGCTTTTATTCTTTTAAACCTCACTAACTCATTAGCGTGTCCTTGTTCGCTTTGTTTTCTTCCTGAGTTACCGCATCTCTCATTGCCTCTTGTAAAGCAGCCATTCGCTCTTCTAATTCTTCAGGTGAAATTTTCCCCTCAGCCGCAAGCTTTTCAAGCTCTGCCATTTTCTCTTTTAATTCGTCTATTTTCTCTTTATTTGCCCCCAAGCGGCTAAACATTACCGCTTCTCTCATTTTTTCGAGAAATGTTTCATTACGCTCCACTACTTCATATTTAAATGGCTCGTCTACTTTATTATCGAGTATAGGAGATGATTGGGCTGCGATGTTAGCAGCAGCGACATAGTCTTGCTCCTGCGCAGCGTTGGTTCGAGTAGAACTATGCGCCTCTGAGACAGGCTCAGTAGTGCGGATTGCGGAGTGGGTTTGGTAAGTGATCATGATTGCTCTCCTTGATTTGTCCAAGAAAAGCAATCACTGTGCCAAAAATTAGCTTACTTGATATTGGCTAGATATGACCAGGAATTGGCTTATGCGGCAAATTGACGTCTTGGTTTTGACCACGGTGACGCAATAAATGATCCATGAGTGTAATTGCCAACATGGCCTCTGCGATTGGAATGGCGCGAATACCAACACAAGGGTCATGACGACCCTTCGTCACAACTTCTTGCGGTTGGTTGTGGGTATCAATACTCTGCCCCGGCACCGAGATACTTGATGTCGGTTTTAGCGCAATTGACGCGATAATATCTTGTCCTGTAGAAATACCCGCTAACACGCCGCCTGCATGATTAGAGGTAAATCCCTGTGGCGTTAGTTCATCTCTATGCTCGGAGCCCTTTTGCTCAACCACATCAAAGCCATCACCAATCTCGACTCCTTTTACGGCATTGATGCTCATCAAGGAGTGCGCTATCTCGGCGTCCAAACGGTCAAACACTGGCTCACCTAAACCAACAGGCACATTTTTCGCCACGACTTTTACCTTTGCGCCGACTGAATCACCTTCTTTTTTCAGTGTACGCATATATTCATCTAACGCTTCAAGCTTAGATTCATCGGGAAAGAAAAATGGATTGGTTTCAACGGCTGACCAATCATAATGCTCGGCTTTAATCGGGCCTAATTGAGAAAGACAGGCATTGATTTCGATGCCATGGACTTGCTTGAGATATTTTTTCGCGATGGCACCTGCAGCAACTCGAATAGCAGTTTCACGTGCCGACGACCTGCCACCACCGCGATAATCTCTATGTCCGTATTTGTGCCAATAGGTATAGTCGCCGTGACCCGGACGAAACAAATCTTTGATGTTTGAGTAATCTTTTGAACGTTGATCGGTATTTTCAATCAATAACCCGATGCTCGTACCCGTAGTCTTGCCTTCAAACACACCCGAGAGAATTTTTATCTCATCGCCTTCTCGACGCTGCGTTGTGTAACGGCTTTGACCTGGTTTGCGTCTATCTAAATCGATTTGTAAATCAGCTTCAGTGATCTCAAGCCCAGGTGGTACACCATCCACCACGCCACCAAGCGCGGCACCATGACTTTCACCAAAGGTCGACACCTTAAATAATTGGCCAATGCTATTGCCTGCCATCGTTTTTCCTCATTCCTAAATAGACGATAGAGAGCATTGGCTCCCTATCAGTTTTTAAAGTATTCCAATAGTTGTTGTTTGGATACGACAAAAATCCCTAAACCACCATGCTCAAAGTCTAGCCAAGTGAATGGTGCTTCAGGAAATTGCTGTTCCATATGTACCATAGAATTACCAACTTCGACAAATAACAAACCATCATCATTTAAATGATCTGCCGCTTCTGCCAGTAATGTGCGGGTCACATCAAGGCCATCTTCTCCTGACGCCAATCCAAGTTCTGGCTCATGATGGAACTCCTCTGGCAGATCTGACATATCTTCTGCATCAACATAAGGAGGATTTGCTACGATTAAATCGTACTTTTGACCCGGTACACCACTAAATACATCAGACTGGATAGCGAAAACCCTGTCTTGCATCATATGCTGATTGATATTGTGATCAGCCACTTCTAAGGCTTCAAAAGAAATATCTACTGCGTCGACTTGTGCGCGCTCAAATGCTTTAGCCAATGCAATCGCAATACAACCAGAACCCGTACACATATCTAAGATACGCGTTACTTTATTCGGCGTAGCTACCCAAGGGGCAAAATGTTTTGCGATTAGCTCTGCAAATGGTGAGCGTGGTACTAATACGCGCTCATCAACATAAAACGGCATACCAGCAAACCAAGCTTGATTGGTTAAGTAGGCGACGGGAATACGCTGTTCGATACGTGCTTTGATAAACTCCATCAGATGCGCTTTCTCACTTTGTGTCATGCGCGCATGCATGATTTCTTTGGGGGCATCAATTGGCATATGCAGCACCGGAAGCACCAAACTGACCGCTTCGTCCCAAGGATTATCCGTACCATGACCAAAAAATACCTCGTTACTCACAAACTGGCTCGCTGTCCAGCGTACCCAGTCCTGAATGGTATGTAAGTCTTGAAAGGCCTCAACGGCCATTTCTTCGGTAATAAGTGGTTGCGACATTTCCGTCATGGTGACTCTCTAAAGATCAAACTATATGGCGCTATTGTAGCGGTTTTTAAGCTAGGTTTTTATGCTTTTTTTATTTAAAATGTCACCATGAACAGAGAATCTAACACTAATGCTGACCTAAATGACGATTTCGCGATGTTTCGTGAGTCTTTGAATGGTGTAAAACCCCTCAAACAAGATCAGGTGCAGCTCAAACAAAAGAAAAAAATTCAGAGCATTGAGCTGAAGCAACAAGTCAAGCAACAGCAATCTGAGTTTTACTTTTCTGACGAGTATATTCCAGATATTGATACGTCGGGAACCATCAACTTCGTAAAGCCCGGAGCTGATCGCTATTTAGCAAAGCAGCTAAGGCGTGGTGACTACGCGCCCGAACTCATCTTAGATTTGCACGGGCTAAATAAAGAAACGGTAAAACAAGAACTGGCAGCATTAATTCATGCTTGCAAGAAGCAGCATATTGCCTGTGCGTGCGTGGTTCATGGAATTGGTGAGCGTGTGCTTAAACATAAAGTACCGCAGTATCTTGTCCAGCATCCAGATATACTGGCGATGCACCAAGCACCTTTAGAATATGGCGGTAAAGGGGCTGTATTAATCTTGGTTGACTTACCTGATGACCCTAACTTTGGCCGTTAGTTCGGCCCAAACATTGTTTTTTACCCTCTCTTACTTCGCTTAATCCAGCCTTAATAGTTTTAACTAAATCTTAGCCATTTCACCCATCCATTACTGGTCAAATTCACCACCTTATTAATTCCCCTGTGCCA
>NZ_JAKEVK010000050.1:0-25981 GCF_022398435.1 Pseudoalteromonas sp. Isolate6
ATGTAAATACTTCTTTTATTGTTTATTTCTTTTTTCTGTTTTGTTAACATTTATCGAATTGTATTGAAGTGTTGGAAGGGGTTGCAATGGATAGGTTGGGGGCAATGGAGATTTTTGTCAGGCTAGCTGAATTAGGGAGCTTTACAGCAGTTGCAGATGAAGCCAACACATCAAAATCTAAAGTGAGTAAAGAGCTGAGTAAACTTGAAGAGTATATAGGGGTACGGCTCTTCCATCGTTCAACTAGACACATACGGTTAACCTCATTGGGCGAAGCCTACTTAAAGCGATGCAAGAGTATTTTGAAGGAAGTGGAAGAAGCACAATCCGATATTCAGTTGTTACAAGATAGACCTGCAGGGAAGCTCAAGGTGAGTGTACCGATGGCACTTGGCCTGACTGATTTAGCGCCGTTATTTAGCGAATTTATGAAATTATATCCTCATATTGAGTTAAATATATATTTAAGTGATGAGTCGGTAGACCTAATTGAGCAAGGATTTGACATAGGGTTACGTGCAGCAAGTACAGCATTTGATTCAAATTATATAGGTAAGCGTTTAACTCAGTTTCGCTACCATGTTGTCGCATCTAGAGAATATCTAGATTCCCACTCACCGATTACTGTTCCCAAAGATCTTGAAAAGCACAACTGTTTTATCTACAGCTACTTTAGAAAAAAAAGCGTTTGGCCGCTGGGATCTGGAGTGGCAGTGTCTGGTTCGCTCAAAGTTAATAGCACTATCTTTATGATGGAGCTTATCAAGGACGGATTAGGTGTAGGTTTTATTCCAGAGAGTGTTTGTAAACCTCTACTAGAATCCGGTGAAGTAGTGTCTATACTTTCCGAGTATAATAAGGCTAGTTTAACATTATACGCCATGTATCCTGCTCGACATCATGTCCCGACATCACTGCGTTATTTTTTAGATTTCTTTCAAGAGCACTTTAAAAGAATCAATGCAGACAATTAGACAATGATGTCTAAATAACTCAAGGAGCTTTGGCACGATAAAAAATTAGCAATTCTCTGTGGGTCTATGTCATGCCTACGGAGCGAATCAACCACATTTATACTCAATGCCCCAGGAAAAGAAGTATTATTTGTGAATTCGGAGATATTGCTCAATATCTCTTGGACACGGTTGGCAACAGCTTCTCCAGAGTCAATAATCTTGATATGAGCTGGCAGTATGGTGCTAATTTCCTCAAGTAGCAAAGGATAGTGGGTACAGGCTAAGACGACTACGTCACAATCATTAATGCTTATGGTGTGAGCGATTGCTGATAGCTCTTTTGCAACCCCATTTAAATATGATGCCTTACCCATTATTTTTTCTTCTGCTGCAATCACTAATCGCTGGGAAGGAAATAGCTGTACATTACAATTTGCCGCATAGTTATCAATTAGTGTATTGACGTACTTCGAATTGATAGTGAGCTCGGTACCAAGCACGACAAATGATTTATTTAGACTAATAGTCGAGGCCGGCTTAATTGCAGGCACAACACCGATAATTGGCAATTTGAATTCTTGGCGTAGTTGCGTTAAAGCAATAGTACTAATGGTATTGCAAGCAATAACAATAGCTTCTGGGGGGCGTTTACCGATGGCAGCTCTGAGGATCTGTATCACACGTGGCACTAGTTCGCTTTCGGATTTACTACCGTAAGGGAAGTAGTCACGATCAAATACATAATCTATATTAAGTGAAGGATTTTGCTTCATTAGTTCAGCAACAATGGATAACCCACCAACACCTGAATCAAATACCAAAATAGAAGGCCGCATATAAATTATTTCTCGTTAAACTATTTCTTTTTCAGATTGCTTTATGACTGTATCAGCTAGGGCATATTCACTATTTTGTAATTTCTCTTGTTCAAGCCTTAGACCTTTCACTATGGCTTGTTTAGCAAATATAAAAGCGCTGGGGTGATTGATACATTCGGTTGCAACAAGTTTCTCGTGAGAAAAGTACCATAGTGATAGCTTATTGCTTTCAACTCTCTCAATCGTATGAGTGTAATTACTAGCTAATCCAGCAATTTGTAACTTAGTGTCGAATTGATCTGACCAAAACCAAGGGAGTTCAGATTTAGGTTCTGGTTGGTTGCAAGCATGAGCTGCTATCCTTTTAGCAGTTGATATCGCGTTTTGTACTGACTCTATACGCATATACTGGCCGATATCAGTGGAAAATTGACTAGCACAATCTCCCGCAGCATAAATACAGGGATCGTTGGTTAAGCCATTATCATCGGTAGCAATACCATTATCTACTTTCAGTTCTGCCTGTTCTGCAATGTGAGTATTTGGTTGTACTCCAATTCCAATTAGGACAAGATCACAATCTACTTTCAGTCCTGCAGCGGTAACCACACCTTCGACTTTTTTGCCTCCGGTAAACTCAGTAGCTTTACTATGAGTAAGTATCTTAACTCCATTTTCTTTTTGTATTTCACTTAAATACTTGCCTACGCTTTTGGAACAAACACGATTGAGAACTCGCTCTTCGTGTTCTAATAAGGTTACATTCAAACCAAGTTTGGTCAGGCTGCTTGCTGCTTCTAACCCGATAAATCCTCCTCCAACCACGACAGCAGATTGAGGTCGATGTTGAGCTATAAACTGCTTTAATAAATTAGCATCGGTTAACGTATTAAGATAAAAAATATTCTGCTTGTCGCTGCCTGGAATAGTAAGCTGGCGAGGAGTTGCGCCGCTACAAATTGCTAACTTTTCATAATCTAGCTGTTGTTCATTACTCAGCTCAATTTGCTTTTTATGTCTATCAAGCTTTCTTACATGCGCATTATCAATGATTTCGATACCTTTTTTTTGATAAGCAGTAAGGGGCTTTATTCTGATAGCGTCGCTGGATTTTTCCCCTGTAAGATAACTCTTAGATAGAAAAGGCTTTTGATATAGACTAGTAGCCTCCACTGCAAGCATTGTGATATCCCCTTGCCAGCCCTCTTTCCTCAAACTCAAAGCTAGTTGCGAGGCTGCTTGTCCGGCACCAATAATAAGAAAGCGATTTGCTTTATTCATCAATAATCTCTGGGAAAATTTTTTTTCATGTTGCCATTCTATTTAGGAAATGAAAACTGCAAAAAGTTACACCTATCTCCTTTGCTATTTAAGCGCTAATGTTGTGCTGTATTTTTATTAACTAAAAGTTAGAGGGTGAAAATGCCTAACGTTATTGTTACAGATGTAGAGGGTCAACATTCATCAATTTCTGTGAGAGAGGGTGAGATCTTGATGGAAGTCTTAAACGAGAATGACTTTGAAGAAATTGAGGGAGTGTGCGGAGGCATACGTTCGTGTGCAACTTGCCATGTTTATGTAGATAAGAAATGGTTAGATAAACTTGTAGATAAGCACCAAGAAGAGTCAGAGTTATTGTCTGGATTGGAAGCACAGCAAGCCAATTCGAGACTTTCATGCCAAATTATTATGACTAGCGAATTGGATGGCTTAGAAGTTACAGTAGCTCCAATGGAGGACTAAATGTTTCGTTATACAGGCCAGTTATTCACCTCTTTTTATTCTAAATATTTTTAAAAATAATACTAAAGGTCTGACTTCGTTAGTCGATAACTAATCTGATCCATCAAAAAGTTAGGTAATCACTTATGAATATTTCCGGAAGTAACCTACCTGCGATGTCTGGAGCTGGTCAAAGCGGTGAAGTATACAGCGCCGTTTTGGCAAAAAAGCAACAGAAAGCAGATGGACAAGCCGCGCTTGCTTTAATTGAATCTGCGGGCAGCAGTGCAGCAGCACAAACGCCAGCTAAATCAGTGACAGCAACGCTAGGCAACAACATCAATACATACGCGTAAGCTTATGTCTGATGGCACGTTGTCTTCGGCATGTCCGATAGATATGTGCAACGCAATCGGTGCTAGGGTCATTAGCACCGATTTTTTGCGCTCTTAACCGAGTAAACCTAGGTCAATCGGCGTTTTACTTGGCTGACCGCCAATCTCTCGCACTAATTTGGGCACCAAGAATCCCGGTAGTACTTCCAAAAGTTCAGCCATTATCGCCTTGGCTTCACGTTCTTCTACATCAAAATGACTAGCGCCTTCTACCTTATCGAGTAAATGCAAATAATAAGGCAGTATATCTGCATCGAATAGTGCTTCACTCAATTGGGCTTGGGTTGCAACATCGTTATTAATTCCTTTAAGTAACACAGCTTGGTTTAGCAAGGTCACATTGGCTTGTTTAAGCCTTTGCATTGCGGCTTTAAAAGTATCATCGATTTCATTTGCATGATTAATGTGGTTTACCAAAATCACCTTTAAATGACTCTGTGCTAAACGTTGGCACAATTCCTCGGTTACTCTCGCTGGGATCACTACCGGTAAGCGGCTGTGAATACGTAAACGTTTGATTTGTGGTATAGCCTCTAATTGTTCTAGCACCCAAGCTATCATGTTATCTTTGGCCATCAGCGGATCACCGCCGCTTAAGATCACCTCATTGATTTCAGGATGAGCGCGTAAATACTCAAATACTGGCTCTAAGCTCCGTTTGTTGACCTGATTATCCTGATAGGGGAAGTGGCGTCGAAAACAGTAGCGGCAGTTGACCGCACAACCAGTTTTGAGCATGAGTAATACCCTAGATCGGTACTTATGTAACAAACCAGGTACAGGTGCGTCTTGTTCTTCTAGTGGATCTTTACTAAATCCCGCTTCAGTTAAATATTCCTGATGTACAGGTAACACTTGTAATAGCAAGGGATCATGACGATCTCCGTGGCGCATTTTAGCGATAAATGGGCGAGGTACTCGCATAGGAAACAAGCGCTTAGCTGCAAAGTCTCGTGCATCAAATTGGTCATGCAACCCCAAGATGTTGAGCAGCTCTTGTGGGTCAGTGACAACATTTGCTAATTCTTTTTGCCAGTTAGTCTGCAAATTTACTTCATTTATTTGTATCATTAGCAGGTTAATTACTCGAATATACGTAGATTAGAGGATACGATGGCGAATTATAGCACCAACGAGTTCAAGGGCGGCCTAAAAATTATGATGGATGGCGAGCCTTGTTCTATCTTAGAAAATGAAATGGTCAAGCCTGGTAAAGGACAAGCGTTTAACCGCGTTAAAATCCGTAAACTTATCTCAGGTAAAGTACTAGAGAAAACATTTAAGTCTGGTGACTCAGTGGAAGGCGCAGACGTAATGGATACTGATCTAGCGTATTTATACACTGACGGTGAGTTCTGGCATTTCATGAACAACGAAACATTTGAGCAGATCGCAGCTGATGAAAAAGCAGTAGGCGATAGCGTAAAATGGTTGGTTGAAAATGACGTTTGTACTATCACACTGTGGAATGGTAATCCAATCGCAGTAACACCACCTAACTTTGTTGAACTTGAGATCACAGAAACCGATCCAGGCCTGAAAGGCGACACCGCGGGTACTGGTGGTAAGCCTGCAACGCTAAGCACAGGTGCTGTTGTTCGTGTTCCTTTGTTTGTTCAAATTGGTGAAGTGATCAAAGTTGATACGCGTAGTGGCGAATACGTAAGCCGCGTAAAATAATAGCGTAAAGCAATTTACGATGTTTAATAAATCCCAGCATGTTGCTGGGATTTTTTTGGAGTAAACAATGACGGTGAACAATTGGCAGCCAAGTGCAACAATAGAGACGCTTAGGCAAAGGGCTGCGATTTTAGCGAAGATACGGCATTTTTTTGCTGCTCGTGATGTGATGGAAGTCGATACGCCAAGTCTTTCTCAAACCTCGGTGACTGATCCTCACTTAGATACTTTCCATACTCGATTTGTTGGCCCAAACCACAGCCAAGGCTTGCCTTTATTTTTACAAACGTCACCCGAGTATGCGATGAAAAGACTACTTGCCGCCGGCAGTGGTGCGATTTTCCAATTATGTAAAGCTTTTCGTAACGAAGAGTCAGGGCGTCATCACAATCCAGAATTTACGATGTTAGAGTGGTATCGTCCGGGCTTTGACGAGTTTGACTTAATGGCGGAAATCGATGAGCTGATGCGGATGTTATTGGATTGTCCAGCTAGTGACTCGATGACTTACCAGCAAGCCTTTGAGACATACCTTGGGTTTGACCCTTTGAGCGTGTCGCTAGCGGAATTAAAAGCGCATGCCAACAAATACGGTTATGGTGATATTGCAGCCATCGAGAGTAATCCAGATACTTTACTGCAGTTGCTATTTTGCATGGAAATTGAGCCTAAAATAGGTCAGCAAAAGCCTTGTTTTGTTTATCATTTTCCTGCATCGCAAGCTGCACTGGCAAAACTTAACCCGAAAGACAATCGTGTTGCTGGGCGTTTTGAGCTCTATTATCGCAATATGGAGTTGGCTAACGGATTTAATGAACTGACGGATGCGGTAGAGCAAAGGGCGCGTTTTGAGCAAGATAATCGGCTCAGAGCTGAGATGGGATTGCATCCGGTGCCAGCTGATGAGCGTTTACTGGCTGCACTCGACGCAGGCGTCCCCGACTGTGCTGGTGTTGCACTTGGTATCGATAGACTAGTCATGCTGGCGTTAAATAAAGCTAGCATCAGCGAAGTACTCACATTTGATGTTTCGCGGGCTTAACGCCGCGAAACAAAGCGAGTAAGTTCTTTTTGAGTAGTTTCTGTGAGCTTTTGAGCACTTTGGCATTCAGCTAACGCGCCATCAATTTGTGATTTAGATTGCTGACCCAGTTCGACAATTTGTTGCACTGCTTGGTGAGTATGTTTTTGTGTTTCTTCCAGTTGGTGCACCGCACTAACAATCTCTTCTAATTGTGCTTGATTGCGCTCAAAGTCATCACTCATCGAAATAAAACCTTTAGAGGTATCGCTAATAGCTTTCTCTGCTGAACTTGAGTGAGAAATCAACTGTTCTGATTCTTGATTGGTTTCACCGACCAGCACGTTCATTTGGTTGATAAAATCGCTGATCTGGCGAGTAGCAGCATTGACCTTGACCGACAGCGCACGAACTTCATCGGCAACCACTGCAAAGCCACGCCCCGCTTCACCTGCTCGAGCTGCTTCGATTGCTGCATTGAGCGCCAGCAAATTGGTTTGGTCGGAAAACTCTTCAACCATTTTTAGAATGTTGCGAATGTTCTCGCTATTTTCTTTCAGGCCTGAAACCGTCGATGAGAAATTACCAAGTAGTGTGGTAATTTGTTTTACTTCAGCAACGAGCTTAGTTAACGACTGAGATGAGCCGCGAACAAAGTGCAAGCTTTCGGTATTGGCCTGATAAACCTGATCGGTATTGTGCACAATACTTTGTAAACTGTGGCTGACCTGATCGGAAGCGGCAATAATCGTGTCACCTTGGCTCAGCTGTTGTTGTCCATATTTGGCTGTACTTTGCATTGAGCTGGTGATATCGCGGTTGCTTTGTGTTGCTGCAGCGGCGCTTTCGTATGTTTTTTCCAACAGAGCACTAAGGTGGGTAGTAAACGCGTTATACTGCTCGCTTAAGTCTCTAAACTCGTCATAAGTGAACTGTGGTAGTTTTGCATCTAAGTTACCGTCTTGGCGGTTAACACGTTCCAATGAGTCTTTCATTGCCTGCACTGGCCGCACAATTAAAAAGCGCATATAAAAGACGGTAAACGCAAAAGCGGCAAGGATCACAATAGTGATCAACCAAAATGCTCCCATATTCGCGCCAGACTGAGATAGCTCTGAATACAGCCAAAATAAACTAATTGCTTGAAAGAGAAATAAAAAACCTAAGTTACCAACAATCTTTCGAGTTAAGGTAAAGAAAAATGTCTCTTCTAAAAAATTATAAATGCGCATATATAAACTCATATTGGGCTCATCATTGTGCCACTTTATTTGTCTCAGTATAGATGAGCTAAATGGAATAACAATGCTAAAGCGATCAAGCAGTTACTCAGTTGGGGTGGCGTAAGCACCAATGCCCTGTAAATACATTTTGGTTTGGCATGGAAAGTTGGTGAAAATACCATCCACCCCGAAATCTAGCATCATATCTATGTCTTGTTGTTTATCGACCGTATAAGCAAATACCTTTAGTCCGCGAGATTTTGCGTCTAGTACATATTCATGATTAATAAAGTTTTTGTCCATATGGATGCTGTAGGCATGGAGCGATTCGGCAAATTGAGCATAATGAACTGGAATAGAAGCCGTTAACGCGCCAATTCTCACCCAAGGTAACTTTTGCTTCAGCCACAATAGTTGGTGATGGTCAAAAGAAGAGATGAGTAACTGCTCTCTTGTGATCATCCCCTGTTGAATATGGTCTTCTATATAGGTCACAAACTTATCTAAGCCAAAAGTGTGTTTTAGCTCTAAATTGATATCTGTCTGCTTACCTATGGTGGCAAACACCTGTTGTAGCGTTGGAATTGACTGCCCTTTACCGGCATCAAGTGTGGCCAAGTAGGCTTGAGTTTGCTCATTGACTCTGCCCACGCCATTGGTCGTTCTGTCCAGCCAAGTGTCATGGATAATGGCGTAATCATCCGCGCAACTTTGCACATCCAACTCAATACCATCAACGCCAATATGCAGAGCTGCTTCTATTGCAGCAAGTGTATTTTCTGGATAGCTGCCACTGGCTCCACGATGCGCTAGGACTTGAATCATGCTTTTTTCCTTGTAATAGACCAAGTTTCAAAACAGGCTGCACTAACTACCAACAACCCGCCTAGTAATGTTGTAAGTGTCAACGTCTCGTGTAACAGAATATAAGCTAATAGTGTTCCATACAATGGCTGTAAACAAGAAATTAATCCTGCAGTGGTGGCAGATAAATAACGTAGACTGGAGGCAAACAAGGCGTGTGGAATTGCCGTAAATATTGCTCCTGCAAGTAAGATTAACCAGAGGTTTTCTGTGGAAACTTGCTGAATTGGCACTTCCACAAATGCTAACAGCATGAGGCATGCAACAAGCGTTTGGTAAAGCATTGTGTGTGGGCCGCTATAGTGAGAAAAGAAGCGCTTTTGGAGCAAGTTTCGCAGCGCAAAGAGTGCGCCCGAGAATACGCCCGTAATAATCCCCAAGGTAACTTGGTTGCCAAGGTTCGCTTCTGGTACTAACAGATAGATACCAAATAACACTGCACTCGCACTGATAAAGTCCTTTATTTGCACGCGGCTGCGAGTGAAGAGCGGCTCTAAAAAAACGGTGATCACTGGGTAGGTGAAAAAGGCAATGATCCCAACCGCAATACCCGCCATTTGCATGCCTGCAAAGTAAGTCACCCAATGGAGCCCAACGATGACACCAAGAACTAAAGCCGTTAGATAATCTTTTTTGTGTATTAATTTTATCGGTTGCCGTTGTATTTTGAGTAACAGTAGCAGCACAACAAAGGCTACGGCGGTACGGTAAACGGTGATATCCAGTGCTGAGAGTGAAATTAATTTTGAAAATAATGCTGTTCCACCAAATAATAAAACGGCACTATGGAGCGAGAGCAAAGCGGATTGTTGTGGGCGCATATTGAATATTAGAACTGTTTTTTAGCAGTCTATCATTTAATCGCTTTGAGATGACAAGATTGTTGACACTTGTCACTCAACATTCTGCGCTTAAACGTAAATAATAATAAAAAGAGTGAATCAGAGAAGCTTGTGTCCATAACCACAGAATTTACCCTAGTTGAGAAACGGCGCTCATTTTGGAATGCCGGACCCCTTATATTTTCAACCTTTTATTTTTTCCCATTGATATTTAATTGGGCGCAATTGAGCGCAGTTAATATTGCGTTGCAAGTTGTTGTGTACCTTAGTTTTGTCCTGCTCTATTGGCAGAGTATTACAAAAACGGGCAATGCGTTGGTGATGAATTTAGTGCTGATGGCAGGGCTTTGTGTTGCAGGTAGTTGGGTGACGACCGGGACGAGTTCATTATTTGGCTTTATTGCTTTTTTTTGCGGTTTTAATTTGCTCCCTCGCTATAAAGTCATTGCGATGTTTATCATTGTCGTTCTGGTGTTACTGACTGCCAAATATGTTGCCACACAGCAAACGGTTTACTTTTTGATGCCTGCCTTATGTGTGGCATGCGGACTCTTTATTTTTGGTTGGATGTCTCACCGAGAACGGGTTCACCGTGAGTTACAGCGTCAAAGCGAAGAGGAAATTAAACGTTTGGGGGCCGTCGCTGAGCGAGAGCGTATTGCGCGCGACCTACATGATTTACTCGGCCATTCGCTTAGCTCAATAGCGTTGAAAGCAGAGTTGGCGAGCAAATTTGCCGCTGCAAATGCACTAGAGCAAGCGCAATCAGAAGCGCAGCAGGTTGCAGACTTAGCGAGAGAAGCACTAAGCGAAGTGCGCCAAGCGGTCACCGGCTACCATCAGCTAGCGCTTGATGCTCAGCTGCACATTTTGGCATCGAGGCTAAAAGATAAGGGCATTGCAGTAACGCTTGAATTGCAGGCGGTCACTTTAGATAAAGTAAGCGAAGCCTGCTTGTGCTTTTTTGCTAAAGAAGTATGCACTAATATTATTCGCCACAGCGACGCCGATAAGGTTAGTTTCACACTAAGGCAAACTGATAGTAATGTCTTTGTGGAAATTAAAGATAATGGCTCTATAAAGTCCATAAAAGAAGGGAATGGCTTAGTGGGTATTCGTACCCGATTGAAAGAATGCGGTGGTCAGTTATTGTATAGCACGGAACAAGGCGGATATTTTAAGGCGGTAATAGGGGATAACGTATGATCAGAGTGTTTATTGTTGAAGATCAAGCATTAGTTAGGGGAGCAATAGCAGCATTACTAAATCTAGATAGAGACATTGAAGTGGTAGGTGAAGCTGAGAATGGTGAAATTGCAAAAGCAGAATTAGCTAAGTTAACGCCTGATATCGTGCTAACGGATATTGAAATGCCACAAGTTACTGGTCTTGAGCTTGCTCAGCACTTACAACAAAAAATGCCAGACACAAAAGTGGTTATCATGACGACCTTTTCTAAGGCGGGCTATATTCGTCGTGCGATCGCCTTAGGAGTAAATGGCTTTGTATTAAAAGAAGCCCCAAGTGAGTACTTGCTATCAACGCTGAAAAAGGTAATGAAAGGACAAAAGGTCATCGACCCTGAGCTTGCTTTATATGCGCTTGAAGACGCAGACCCACTTACTGATAAAGAGCGTAAGGCGCTACGTTTGGCGAGCGAAGGGTTGAAAACAGCCGAAATTGCAGGGCGGCTATTTTTGAGTGAGGGTACGGTAAGGAACTATTTATCCGACGCCATCGCGAAATTACATGCGACAAATCGAGTAGATGCAGCTAGGATTGCTAAGCAAAAAGGATGGCTGTAACCAACTGTAATAGCTTATATTTACTTAGTACTTCAAAATGATCGGACGCAGTAATATACTGCGCTATTCCAAAAGTAATGATAATGTATTATTTTGAGTGTGATGATGGATCCAAAAGTGCTTATTCAAGTTACCGCAATAACGACTGTGATTTGCTCAGTCTTTATGGCAGTGAATTGGTGTATTAATAAAGCTCTTCCCGGTACGCGAGATTGGCTTATTTTCATTGTGCTCACTGCAATTGGCTGTGGTTTATTAGCTGCATATTCACTTCCCATTACGGTCTCTATTTTTATTCCAAACCTTACCATTGCATTTGGGCTTTTTTATCTGGCTCGTGGTGTTGACGCGTTTTTTAGTGTGAAAAGCAGTTATATGCCCTGGTATATACTAGCCACACTAGGCATTCCAAGTTTTACTTACTTTTTGTACGTAGATTTTAATTTTATAGCTCGCGTTGCGATTAACTATTTAGTTTGGGCGATGGCGATGATTTACTGTCTACGGGCATTAAATAAAGGCCAAAAATTATTATCGAAGGAATTTAATGTGGCACATTGGGCGTTTGGCCTATCGTGCTTGAGCTTACTGGCGGTATTTACTTTTAGAGTGGTCATGCTTGGTGGCTATTCAGTGACAGATAGTCTTGTTTCAGCAAATTGGGTTAACCAGTTCTTTGCTGTTACTGTTAGTACGATGCCACTGCTGCTGTGTTTCTCTTTATGCTTACTATGTAGTGGTCGACGTGAAAAAGAACTATACCTATTAAAAACTGCTGCTGAGCACTCAGCACAAGTCAAGGGACAATTTTTAACGTTATTAAGTCACGAATTAAGAACACCACTAAATGCCATTGTGGGTCATGCTGAATCGCTGAAAAAAGTACCGCGAGAGCCAAATCGTCATGCTGAATTATGCGATGTTATCGTCCATGCTGCGATGTCGATGTCAGATTTAGCTAATCAGGTATTGCTGCAAGCAAAAGGGGAGTATGCTGCGCAAAATCGCGTACCTGTTTCGCTTTATAGTCTCTCGCAAGAGTTAATCCGCCTCTTACAGCCGCTGGCGTTGGCTAAAGGATTGAACTTAAGGGTGGAGGTTAAAGGTCTGTATCCGCAAGATGTACATGTTATTGAGCAAGATACACTGTCTTTAGTACTCAGAAATCTGCTTTCGAACGCGATTAAGTATACAGATAAAGGTGTCATTACACTGATCCTAGAAGGAACAAGTCGTGATGAGGATAAGCAAACAATTCGCTTTGCTATCAAAGATACAGGTAAAGGGCTGACTGAAGGACAAATGGAAAAGATCTTCGAACCTTTTGTGACGTTAAACAATGAGCAATCCATCTCGCAAAGTGCTGGGTTTGGGTTGGCATTATGCAAGCAGCTATTGCAAGGGCTAGATTCTGAACTTAACGTCGACAGCAAGCTTGGTACCGGCACTGTGTTTAGCTTTGAGCTAGATTGTCAGTGTAGTGATTCACCGTTACAGAGCACAGAGTTTAATACAGAGAAGCTGGCGCTCAATGTGCTTGTTGTTGAAGATAACGCCATGAATATTGATGTGATCAGTACCTATTTAAACGATATGGTGAGTGAGTTCTCTATTGCTAAGTGCTTAGCAGAAGCCGAAGTTGCGCTATTAGAACATAATTTCGATATTGTTCTGCTGGATATGCGCTTACCTGATGGTAATGGCCTTGAGTGGTTTAAAGAGGGATTCAACGAAATTGGTTTTACCTCAAGCGTAAAGGTTGTAGCGTTAACGGGTGATGGCGATCCTGAATTGAAAAGACGATGCCTCCGGGCTGGCATGCAGGACTGCTTAACTAAGCCGGTCTTGCCGAGCCGTTTATATGCATCACTTGAATGTGCGACTGTAAAAACAACATCGCGTTTAGAATGTAAAACGTTAATTGATCAGTCAAGATTTATGGACCTTGCGAACCGGGAAAGCTCAGGTGTGTTGGCAACGAAGTTAATGTATTTAGCAGACAGGTTTGAATATGAGATTGCGCAAATTAAAGGACTCACAGAGTTAAATGTAACTGATTTAGCCGTTGATAAACTAGCCTACATTGAAAACGAAGCGCTGGAGCTTGGCATGGTGAATTTTGCAGAGCTTGTTCAAGCAGCAACAGTACAGCTGAGTTACTCTGAAGAGCAAGTCGATTGGGACGCACTTGCGCTGCTTGCTAGACGCTCGGTTGAGCGTTTATTAGAGCTTCACGCTCAAATTTCAACATTGGAGTCAGTATCAAATCCAGTGGTTAATCTATCTGCATAAAAAGATTCATCGATCTTGGCCTAGGTCATTAGGCTATTTTGGGTTAAAATAACAGCATAGCTTATTTAACAAGACAGTAATGCCAAAACAGGATCCCTATCTCGATAGAGAACAGCAAAAATACGACAATCCAGTACCTAGTCGCGAATTTATCTTAGAACACATTAAAAGCGCGGCCAAACCACCTTCTTTCTCTCAATTGTGTAACGATTTAAAAGTGCAAGACGAAGAACGTCAAATTGCGCTTAAACGCCGTTTGCGCGCAATGGAGCGAGACGGTCAACTGCACTTCAATAAATTTAAGTGTTACACCATTCCAAGTGATGATGGTCTAGTCAAAGGCCGCGTTGTTGGACATCGTGACGGCTTTGGCTTTTTAGAAGTCGAAGGCGAACCCAAAGATTGGTTTATCACTAAGTATCAAATGGAGCGTGTGCTGCATGGCGATTGGGTGTTAGCGAAGGCTGGCAGTCGAGGCTCAGGTGGTAAGGTGGAAGCGCGCATTGTACGGGTACTTGAAAAAGAGCGTGCGCCAGTCGTCGGTCGTTATTTTGTTGAGTTTGGCATGGCAGTTGTGGTGCCAGAAGATCCTCGCATTACTCAAGATATCATCATCGTACCTGGCCAAGAAAATGGTGCTCGTCATAATCAAATGGTGCAGGTAGAGATCACTCAAAGCCCTAGCAAACAAATGAATGCAATGGGTAAAGTACTTGAGGTGCTTGGCGATCATATGGCACCGGGTATGGAAATTGAGGTGGCACTTCGCAATCATGACATTCCTCATGAGTGGCCAAGTGAGGTAGAAGCACAAGTTGCAAACCTTGGTGAGTTTGTTGAAGAGTCTGCCAAACAAGGCCGCGTTGACCTGCGTGATTTACCGTTAGTGACCATAGATGGTGAAGACGCCCGTGACTTTGATGACGCCGTGTATTGTGAGCGTAAAAAGTCAGGTGGTTGGCGTTTATGGGTTGCTATTGCGGATGTGTCTCATTATGTAGGCAAAGGCACTGCGCTTGACAAAGAAGCGATTGAACGTGGTAACTCGGTGTACTTCCCTGAGCAAGTTGTGCCAATGCTGCCTAAAGTGCTATCGAACGGTTTATGCTCATTGAATCCTAAGGTAGACCGTTTATGTATGGTTGCGGAAATGACCGTGTCCGAAGCGGGTCGTTTGTCTGGCTACCGTTTTTACGAAGCCGTGATGAACTCTCACGCTCGTCTTACTTACACCAAAGTCCATGCGATTTTACAAGGTGACGAAAAGCTCAGAGCCGATTATCAGCCTCTTGTGCCTCATCTTAGTGAGCTCCATAACATGTATATGGCGCTGAAGGCTGCAAGGCAGGAGCGTGGCGCGATTGAGTTTGAAACTTTAGAAACGCGCTTTGTATTTAATGCCCATCGGAAGATTGACTCTATTGTGCCTGTGGTTCGTAACGACGCTCACAAGCTGATTGAAGAGTGTATGATCTTGGCGAACGTGTCAGCAGCAAAATTATTGGAAAAACACGAAGCCCATAGCTTGTACCGTGTTCATGATGAGCCAGATCCTGAAAGGTTGAGCCAATTTAGACAATTCTTGCAAGACTTGGGTATCGAAAGCCAACTGCCCAATGACCCTTCGCCTGAGGAGTTGACGCAAGCGATCGAGTCACTGGGTGACCGCCCTGAAAAAGAATTGATCCAAACCATGCTACTGCGCTCAATGAAGCAAGCGGTATATCAGCCAGAAAATATTGGCCACTTTGGTTTGGCCTTAAAAGCGTATGCACACTTTACCTCACCAATTCGCCGCTATCCGGATCTGGTGGTACACCGTGCTATCAAAGGTATTTTGCAACAACAGCAACAGCCAGTGAATGGCGCTTACATCTACAATGAAGATGAAGTGAAACAACTGGGTGAGCAGTGCTCAATGACAGAGCGCCGCGCTGATGACGCCACTCGTGAAGTTGCTGATTGGCTTAAATGTGAATTTATGCAAGATCATGTTGGCGATGAATTTACCGGTGTGATCTCATCGGTCACCAACTTTGGATTATTTGTGAGGTTGGACGACCTGCAGATTGACGGGATGATCCATGTTAGCAATTTAGGGCATGAGTACTTCCACTTTGATGGTGCAAAGCAATGTTTGATTGGCGAGCATAGTCGTACGGTGTTTAGACTCGGCGATAAACTTACCGTTGTGGTTGCTTCAGTTAGCTTGGACGATCGCCGCATCAACTTAGCTTTGGCTGAAGAAGGTCTTTCAGATCGCTATTCAAGGCGTCGAAAATCGCCGAAAAGCACAGCAAGTAGTGTTCGTGAGCAGCTAAAAACGGGTAAAATCCCAGGAGCTAAGCGCCGTGACGGTGAAACGTCTGGTCGCGATAAAGATAATAAAGGCGATGACAAAGCCAAAAAGCGCAAAAGAACGACCCCTAAAGGGGAGCTCAAACAGGCGAAAAAGGCAGGCACGCTGAAGTCGAAGAAGAAATCGGCGAGTAAAAAAGCCAAAGCGGCAAAGGGCAAAGCAAAACGCCCAGGTAAAAATGAAAGAAATCGCAGCAAAAAAGCGCAATAGATTATAAAGCGGGAGCTTTAACGTGAGTAACGAATTAATTTTTGGCTTTCATTCAATCGAAGCCATTTTGAATAACGCGCCGGAGCGCTTTTTAGAAATTTATGCACTAAAGGGACGTGAAGATAAGCGTTTGAATCAAGTCGTAAACGATGCCCGAAAGTTTGGTATTTCAGTGCAGTTTATGCAGCGTAAAGCGCTTGATAACAAAGCGAATGGTGAGCAACATCAGGGCATTATTGCCAATGTTAAAGCGGCGCGCGCATACAATGAAAAAGATCTTGATGAGATCATTCAAAGAGAAACCACACCATTTTTCTTGGTACTTGATGGGGTAACGGATCCTCATAACTTGGGTGCATGTCTGCGCAGTGCTGATGCAGCAGGTGTACATGGTGTGATCGTACCAAAGGATAAGTCTGCAAAGCTAAACGGCACTGCAAGAAAAGTAGCGTGTGGCGCTGCAGAAACGGTTCCGCTTATCCAAGTAACCAACCTTGCTCGCACATTGCGTGATATTAAAGAAGCCGGCGTGTGGGTTGTGGGTACGGCAGGTGAAACCGATACAGCTGTTTTTGATGCAAACCTGACTGGGCCTATGGCCATTGTAATGGGCGCTGAAGGTGATGGCATGCGCCGTTTAACTCGAGAGCATTGCGATGAACTGGTTAAGATCCCGATGGTAGGTAGCGTGTCTAGCTTAAATGTATCGGTTGCGACCGGTGTATGTCTATTTGAAGTGTTAAGACAGCGCTCAGCACTTTAATCACTTAATAAGCGCCGGCTTTCACGGCGCATCTTCAAAAGCTTTAAGAGATCGCAAGGTAAACTTGCTCCTACTCAGCTCTACTTTTGGCAGGAGCCAATTTAATCGGCGAGCTTTCTTTGGTAGGAGTCGATTTACTCGGCGAGCTTTTAATAATCCGCAAGGTAAACTTGCTCCTACTCAGCTCTACGTTTGGTAGGAGCCGATTTATTCGGCGAGCTTTTAAGTCCGTAAGGTAAACTTGCTCTTACTCAGGTCTACCTTTGGTAGGAGCTGATTTTCGCGGCGCATCTTCAGCAGCTTTAAGAGCTCGCAAGGTAAACTTGCTCCTACTCAGGTTTACCTTTGGTAGGAGTCGATTGTCTCGGCGAGCTTTCTTTGGTAGGAGCCGATTTTCACGGCGAGCTTTTTAAACCCCGAAAGGTCGCCTTACCCCCACACAATTGTACAGGGCATTACCCCATTAAAATCGCTTGCAACTCTCTAAGAGACTCTACGGTATAGGTTGGCTTGATATGCTCGGGGCAGACTTTGCCATCATGCTTTAACCAACAGCTATCAATCCCAAAGCGGTTTGCGCCTAAAATGTCACTCGCTGGCGTGTCGCCAACCATTAATACTTTGGATTTATCGGGATTCCCCAACAGCGCTAACGTATGCGCAAAAATACTCGGATCTGGCTTGGCTTTACCCACCAACTCAGAGATCACCACTTCAGAAAAACGATCCACAAGGCCGGTATGTTCCAATCTTTTTTGCTGAAGCGCGGCAAATCCGTTGGTAATAATAGCCAAAGTACATTGGCCTTTCAGGCTGTCGAGTAATGCTTTTGCACCCGGTAGCGGTTGGCAAATTTCTGCCATCGCTGCCAAGAATCCCGCATTGAGCGATTCAGGCGCAACATTAAGTTTTTCAGCCCAGCGGCTAAAACGCGTTACCTGAAGTGTTTTTGCGTCAATTTCACCATTTTGATACTGCACCCAAAGTGGCGCATTCAAGCTGTTATATTCTTCGTAGTCCTCGTCAGTGAACACAACGTCATATTGAGTAAACAGCGTTTGTAATCCAAGTTTGGCATTAAAGCTAAATAAGGTTTCATCCGCATCAAATAAAATATGTGTATAGTTCGGCATTATAAATACATCTCTGGGTGATTAAAGGGTGCCATCGCGAGTAATAAGGCTTGCGTGTAGCTACTTTCTCTGGTGGCAAGATGGTTGGTTAATAAACCGATCGCACCGCCTTGCTGCTTGATATTGGTGGTGTTGAACAGGTCGTCCATTACATGTCCTAGCTCTTCACCTTGTTCAAGACGTGTGTACACCGACGCCGGAAGAGGCAAATTACAACTACGGCCGACACTCCTACGACGGTTATCCGCAATGACGACATAAGCAAAAGTAGCTGCACCATATTCAAATTTGGCAGCGCCTCCTTCCATGGCACAATAAAAATCCGCTTGATGATGTTGCTGTAAGTAAGTAACACGATTCTCTGCGCCTTCGCGGGTGGCTTGTTCACCTAAAGGCTGATCCGCAACGAGACTCGGCGCTGAGATACCCTGACAGTCAATTTTTGCATTGGGAAAGTACTGCGCAAAGATGGTTTTTGCAGCATTGATTTTTACTGGGTTTTTAGACCCCACTAAAATGGTAAGCACGTCCATATAACAACTACTCGTGATGCCCTAAAAGGCGTCAGTGTAAAGTGTGATATGGAGCGATGCAAGGAAGCTATTATTCCTTATCAAAACATAAGCTGGGTTAAATCGGTAAATCGACTGGTGCCATATTCTCAAGGGCGCGTTTCTTTATTAATAATTCTTTGATAAGTGGAGTCAGCACCAACTCCATTGCCAATCCCATTTTTCCGCCCGGCACAACTAACGTGTTTACACGAGACATAAAGCTGCCCTCAATCATTTGTAAGTAGTAAGGGAAGTTAACATCTTCGATGCCACGAAAGCGAATAACCACAAAGCTTTCGTCTAATGATGGTATGTCTTTAGCACTGAATGGGTTAGAAGTATCTACGGTGGGCACGCGTTGAAAGTTAATGTGCGTGCGAGAAAACTGCGGGGTGATGTGATTAATGTAGTCATCCATTGAGCGCACAATTGACGTCATGACCGCTTCTTTGGAGTGGCCGCGCTCATTGGTATCGCGAATGAGCTTTTGGATCCATTCAAGGTTGATGATAGGCACCATGCCAATCAATAAATCAACATTGCTGGCCACATCATATTCGGGGGTCACGACACCGCCGTGCAGCCCCTCATAAAACAGCATATCGGTGTTTTGTTCTAGCTCTTGATAAGGAGTAAAAGTGCCCGGTAGCTGATTAAATGGTACGGCATCGTCAAACGTATGAAGGTAGCGACGGACTTTGCCATTGCCGGTTTCGCCATAGCTTTTGAACAGACTTTCTAATGCGCCGAAGTCATTGGCTTCTTCACCAAAGTAGCTAATGTGCTTACCTTCTTGCAGCGCTTCGCGACGCAATTTATCCATTTCAGGGCGAGTGTAGCGATGAAAGCTATCGCCTTCGACATAGGCGGCTTTGGTATTAAGACTGCGGAATATGTGTTTTATCGCGCTTGTCGTTGTTGTAGTGCCTGCGCCTGAACTACCAGTAATGGCGATAATAGGGTGTTTGTCTGACATAAATCTGCCTTAGCTTTCATCATCCGTTAATTCGATGTTACGCGAAGCAAAGTTTTTGGCAAGCTTTGCTTGAGGGCGAGTGTTGGGTATCATAGCGGGGTGATATAACTACAATGAAAAATCAAAGGAACGTCCATGCCCATTTCAATGCGTGTGAAGCTCGCAGTTTGTCTATTCGCTTTCGCGTCCTGTTTACCGGCTTATTCAGCCATGCCCAAAAGCCAAATTTGGCTAGCTGAATTAGGTGAATATTTCAGTGCTAAACCAATTACCGAAAACACCGCATATTTTAATCAGCCGCTAGTGACTGATTCTGGGGTTTACTACACCGCGGAAGTTAGCGCTGATGGCAATAGTCAAACGGATCTGTTTTTCTACGATTTTCAAAGCCAAAACACAACCAACCTCACGCAATCCCCTGTCTCCGAATATTCGCCCACATTACACCCGAATGGGGAAGGGTTAACGACGATTGTGGTTGAGGGATCCGGTAAGCAAAAACTGTGGTTTTATCCGTTTGATCAGGCTACAAAACCAAGTCGTGTTTTTGAGCACATTGAACCTGTTGGATATCATGCTTGGGGGAGCAACCAAGATCTGATTATGTTTATTTTAGGTGCGACTGAAAGTGCTCCGCATACCTTACAATACACAGATATTAACGGTCATTTACCACAAATACTTGCCGAAGATATTGGTCGAACTTTGTCTTACAACCGTGCGCGTGACGTATTTGCTTTTACTTATCAAGTCAATGGCTTGATGTGGTTCGCAACCTACCACAGAGAGAGCGATCATATTCAGCGATTTTTTGCTCTTCCCAGTCAAGTGCAAGATTATACCTGGTTGGATGATAATAAAGTGGCGTATGCACTAGATAATAAAATTTATTACCGAGATTTAAATGCGCCTAAAAAAGTCCACTTATTAAGAAACTTAAGAAGTTACTGTCAGACTTCAATTTCTCGCTTGAGCTTTTTTGATAACAAGCTGGCATTTGTATGCCACAGCGAAGACTGATAGCGATACATTAAATTGCATGTTAAACGCAATACATAGATAACAACCGTAGGAATAGATATGACGATTCTCGTAACAGGTGGCGCAGGCTATATTGGCTCTCACACTGTATTAGAGCTGCTACAGCAAGGCAAAAAGGTAGTGGTCGTAGATAATCTAAGCAATTCTCAGCAGACTTCATTAAATAGAGTCGCTGAGATAGTAGGAAAGGAAGCTGCATTCCATCAAGGTGATATTCTTGATAAGGCATTTCTTGATAGTGTATTTGCGCAATATGATATTGATGAAGTGATCCACTTTGCAGGCTTAAAAGCCGTAGGAGAGTCGGTTCAAAAGCCAATCGAGTATTATCAAAACAACGTCCAAGGTACGTTAACGCTCCTTGATGCAATGCGTGACGCTAATGTATTTAAGCTTGTTTTTAGCTCGTCAGCGACGGTATATGGAGATCCTGCCAGCCTTCCTATTCGTGAAGATTTCCCAGTTGGTGGCACAACCAATCCTTATGGTACGTCAAAGTTGATGGTTGAAATAGTATTACAGGATGTCGCTAAATCAGACCCGCGCTGGGCCTTTGCTATTTTGCGTTACTTTAATCCAGTGGGCGCACACGAGTCGGGACTAATTGGTGAAGACCCCAATGGTATTCCCAATAACTTATTGCCCTACATCTCACAGGTTGCTGTTGGTAAGCTGGCGAGTTTAGGCGTATTTGGTAACGACTATGACACCAAAGACGGTACGGGCGTGAGAGATTACATTCATGTGGTTGATCTAGCTATTGGCCATTTAAAAGCGCTTGAGAAAATCGCAGTAGCAGCAGGCACACATATCTATAACTTAGGTACCGGCAATGGCTACTCGGTACTTGAGATGGTTACCGCGTTTGAAAAGGCTGCAGGCAAAGCTATACCCTATGATATTAAGCCGCGTCGCGATGGTGATATTGCCGCCTGTTATGCTGCGCCTGAAAAAGCCAAATCCGAATTAGGCTGGCATGCAGAGCGTGGATTGGATGCCATGATGCAAGATACATGGCGCTGGCAAAGCAATAATCCAAACGGTTATAAATATTAACTAACTTCTTATCCTGAGTTCAGGTTAAATAACCTAAACTCGGGATAACAACCAGAGCCTCTGTTGCTTCTCTTCGCCTTTGCCATTTAGGGTAAAGGCGAGGTTTCACTGAACTTCATTACTACATCAATTTTAGTTTCATAAAACTGTCATGCCGTTGTCACCTAAACTCGGTTAAATAATCTGGTATAGACCAGTTTAGAGGCAAGTTATGAACAACGATTATTTACTCCTGACGCCAGGCCCACTTAGTACCTCTCACACCGTGAAAGAAGCCATGTTGAAAGACTGGTGCACTTGGGATGATGAATATAACCAAGGTGTGGTGCAAGTTATTCGCAAGCAGCTTTGTGAAATTGCGGTTGCAGATCCGCAGTATCGCAGTGACTACAGCGCAACCTTAATGCAGGGCAGTGGTACAGCAAGTGTAGAGGCGGCTATTGGGACTTTTACTCCTAAGTCTGGCACTTTACTGGTTATCAATAACGGTGCTTATGGTGCGCGTATTATTGAGATAGCCAATTATCTAAATATTAATGTGATAGCGCTCAACTTTGTTGAAACCGAATTGCCGCAACTTGAGCAGATCTCACAAGCGCTTGAGCAACACCCTGAGATCACCCACGTAGCAATGGTACACTGCGAAACTACAACGGGGATGCTGAACCCGGCTAAGCGCGTAGCTGAGCTTGCGAAACATCACAATAAAGTAATGATCCTTGATGCCATGAGCAGTTTTGGCGGCATTGAGATGGATATGCACGAGTGGCAAATTGATATCCTCATTAGCTCAGCAAATAAGTGTATTCAAGGTGTTCCAGGTTTTGGCTTTGTGATCGCAAAAACGGCGCTGCTGGTTGCCTCTGAAGGACAAGCACGTTCACTCTCGCTGGATCTTCACGCCCAGTGGAAAACCATGGAAAATCATCATGGTAAATGGCGTTTTACCTCGCCAACACATGTTGTCAGGGCTTTTGCCAAAGCACTAGAAGAATTGGCGCAAGAGGGAGGCGTTTCTGCGCGATTTAAGCGTTACAGCGAAAATCAAAAACAACTCGTTAGCGGCATGAAAGCTCTTGGTTTTGAAGCCTTGTTACCAGAAGCCATGCACTCACCTATTATCACTTCTTTTTATTCACCAAGTGACGAAAGCTATGAGTTTAAGCGCTTTTATGAAGCATTGAAGCAAAAAGGATATGTGATTTACCCCGGCAAAGTATCAAACGCAGATTGCTTTAGGATCGGTAATATTGGCGAAGTGTATGCCGCAGATATTAGCGGACTACTCGAAGCTATCGCACAAGCAAAATACTGGTAAACCGTCAGAGTAGGAGCCGCTTTACGCGGCGATGGGTATTGCTGAAGCAAAGTATTGATAAACCGTTAGAGTGGGAGGCGCTTTACGCGGCGATTGCTATTACTGAAGCAATATACTGGTAAACCGTTAGGGTAGGAGACGCTTTACGCGGCGATTGCTATTACTGAAGTAAAATACTGGTAAACCGTTAGGGTGGGAGGCGCTTTACCCGGCGATTGCTATTACTGAAGCAAAATACTGGTAAGCCGTTAGGGTAGGAGACGCTTTACGCGGCGATGGGTTAAGGGGGTTACACCCCTTTAGCTAAATAAATGAGTAGCGAACCTTCAATTGTGTTAAGGATAGCCTAATCTGGGCTGCCACTTTCCCATAAAATGATTCTGCACTCATTAAAGCTGGAGGCTAACTAAGAAAAATCACGTTTTACCAAATCACAGATCATCACTGTGCTAACAAAAGCTGGAAAGTTTCCTGTTTGCGTAGTAAATACTGCATAAGCAATGGTACGTATTCCAACGCTGGGTTGTAGAATCTGTAACTCTTATATTAACGTTACATAGTGTTCGTTAAATTCATCAATAGATACAAAATACTCTTCTTCTGTATCATCCCGCTTCACTTTAACTTGTAAGCTGTTAACTTGTACTATTGTTACAGCAAAGCCGCCTTGTGCATGGCTATAGACGCTCCCAATTTCCATTTTTAATCCCTCGCTGTTAATCCAATATTGTTTTTTAAAGACCAGGTTTATCTAAAATGATTCTGTTTTCTGATATTCGCTCAATGACAATTGAACCATTATCGTAAATATATGCTCTGTAATCATTAAGCTTTACATGAGTTGGGTTTTTGTCTTCATCCTGCCAAATGTCGATTCCAAGCGAAAAAAAACGCATTCTATCTGGGTGGTTTTGTGGCAATGATGTAAACGTATTTTCTACATCTTCTAATATATCTTTGACCAGCTTATGAGCTGAGTTTCTGTCATGTGCGGGTGGAGCGGCATTCACTCTACTTAAAATTTCTTTCACCCGTTCGTGCTTTGGAGTTTTCATTGTTTTCCAATACTAACTTTTCTTAGCTGAGTTAATGTAAATAGGGTAAAGCTTATTCTTATATAACTCAAAAGCTTTACTATTCTTAATACCCTCTCGCTGTTTTGTGCTACTAAATTTATTTAACACCATAGATGGATCTGGAAGTGGATCATTAGTTGTATACATTGCTTGACTCTGTATGTTCAGAGTTGTTCCAGTCAAATAATCTCTTAAAGCTCTTTCTATTTTTTGGTGGGAGATTGGCTTATCTGCTTGAGTATTGAGCGACGATGTTATTTCATAAATTTTAACGAAGTTAAGGCCAGTATCATAAGCAAGGTCTTGCGGTGAGTCTGCCATTGTCGGAAGTGGTATTATGAGTGAGTCGACCAATGCGTCAGCAATTTCTTTCAATCTTGCTATATTCCTCTCCGCTTTTTCGTTTTCTTTTGATAGCTTTACTTCATTTCCCCCAATAGAAAAAGACTCGATTTGGTCTACTAGCTTTATCAAAAGAGTGACCACCAAACCAAGAGTGACAAATGCAATGAACTCAGAGCCGCTAAATAAGCCTTCACGCAAAAAATAATAGCCTAGTAGTATAAAGATTATAAAAGTAAACACAGAGAGTAGGTTTTTCATAATTGTGCCGGTCACTTGGAGCTCTCCATAATCATTGCTTGAGCGTGGATCGTTTTACTGTCTTCAATGAAATGATATGGAGCCCCATAAAGCTTCCACCCATCTACTTGTGACCTGTTTACGCGATTTTCTAACGTTCTAGACTCTAGAGCTTCATTTCCCTCCAAAGAAAGTAGGTTGTTAGCTGTGACAATCTTGTATTTCATTTTTTGCAAATTCCTAATTGTGGTATTGTTTTATATAAATCGTTTAGCGCATCAGTTAATTTTTGTGGATCAGGTATTATGTATGTGTCGGTCATGCCATCACTTACGTGGCCTATTGCCATTTGTATAACGTCATACGGCACGCCTGCGTCAGACAGTAAGCTGGCTGTGCTTTTTCTCCCTGAGTGGCTTGAGCCTTGTTTGAAGCCGCAGCTCTTAAACAGGTTTCTAACGTAATTCTCCATACTGCTACAGACTAGCGTTTCTTTTTGCCCGTCTTTGGTTTGATACCTTTTTACGTTAAACGACAGAGTTACCCAGCGCTTCCCGCTTCTAGCTAAAAATAAAGGGCTGTCGCCATTTAAACCACCATAACTACCATCACTTGATAACATGGCTTTATCCGCTATGCGCTTGTCGCGCCACGACCAAATTGCCTTACGTTGCTGTTTTAATACTAAAGCGCAATCACGACTTTGACCTGTTTTGGTGTACTTAGCTTTCATTCTGAAAATTGATTTAAGCTCCCCTGAATGAGTAAATACATCTTTAACTTTAAGATGGCAAGTCTCACCAATGCGCGTTAGCGAGCCGAACAAAAACCAAATTAATGCAACGTTTCTCTCAGCTGTCTCACCTCGATTCGCATTAGCCAAGATGTGTTTTAGCTGCGCTTTACTCTCTATTTTACCCGCACCTTTTTTGCTTGCTTCTAATCGCTTCACAGCATCAGAAACTGGCCTTTTTCGCATTGGCTTATGACCTTTTGTAAATGGCATATAACACCCGAACAGCGCCAAATTCCAATATAGATGATATTTTAGTCTATAAAATTCAAATGCGCCGTGTTTTGGGGTGATATTGGAATAGTCATTTGGAGTGCAAAGGCTTAATCAGCCTTTGCAATTTGATAGACTAAATTTAATTGAAGAATGCCTCTAGCAGCTCTCGGATCAACCAAGAAGCTATTCCTTGCTTGAAACCTTTTTGAAAGTCATTTTTCGTTGTTTTGTTATCACTAGTTTTTTTGTTGCTAATTTTGGACATCTTACGACTCCTATATTTATT
>NZ_JAKEVK010000051.1:0-25097 GCF_022398435.1 Pseudoalteromonas sp. Isolate6
TTCTAACACAACACATAGTTAGTTTAAGATTCAATTTGAACAAGCATACGCAGACAGCATTAACGCATTAATAGCCCGGGGCACAGTATTCCCCGTTGCCGATATAATCGAAGCTCTAGAAGAAAACGGCTACCACAGATAGTCAATAAGGTTAGTGTGAGCTCACCAACCTAAGTTCGAGTTAACCGAGGTGAATAAATAATAGTGGGTGTGGGTGTTAGCGTTGTTGTGTTGTTGAAGTGTTGTTTGACGTTCATAAAATAACCGCTAGTGAGATCCTTTTAACATAGTCTTTGCATATCATTGCTAAACGGTTAAAATCTAATCCTTATCAATGTCTAATAAAGCGGTTTTCAAACAAATAAAACAAGCTTTGGCTGTAGTACCTCGTAACTAATACACGGCTGAGCTTCACCTACAAATGATTTAGTTTGCTGATGAGTTAAAGCACATCACGGCGAAAGAGTTTTGTGAAGAAATGGGGTGAAAGCAAAGTCTGGGCACAGAGTTCAGTAAAATGCGAAATTTAACCACAAGACTAAAGGCCGCAGGCCTAGATACTCGGCTTATTTAGGAATAAAAAATTCAGGGAGTGATAATGAGTAATAGCCTTCCAAAAAATGCAGCTTTAACAACGGCCTTAGCCTTTCATTACCAAGTACTGATTGGCTTAGATAAGTGCTTTTCTTTAGACGATGGTCAATCAGTGTGGTTCGAGAAAGATGGTGATGTAAGCCTAATGTCGCCAGATGTTTTAACTTCAACCCAAACGGAAGTGAAAGACTATTCTGCGCCACTTACGGACCATCATGAAAACCTCTGGAAAACACTCAAAAATTGGTTAGCACCAGAGTTTTGTCATGCTCAATATGGAGCTTTGGTGTTACATACCACCCAGGCTTTTGGTACTACTACACGTTTACACAACTGGAACACACAAACTGTCGATCAACGTTTAGCTGTACTAACAAGCATATTCGCCGAACGCACTGATGAGCAACTTAACACTAAAAGGCCATCTGAAATAATCAAGATGCAAAAATCTGTGATGGATACCGATGATGATTTGTTAAAAAATGTACTAAGTAAAGTAACTTTATTTACCGAGGCTGATAACGCACAAAATTTAGAAAAGAATATTACAGCTAAACCTGTTGGCATTCCCAAGAATAACTTAAGTAGTTACCTTCAGGGCTTAGTTGGCTTTGTATATGCGCAGGCTACGCAGCAATCATGGTGCATTACTCAACAGGATTTCGCAGCGAAATGTGAAGAATTAACAGCTCTTCTTTGTAAGAAGGAATTCACTTTTCCATTATTTTCAGGGTATGAAGCATCAGATATCGAAATTGAACATCATCAAGAACGGCTATTTGTCCAAAAAATAACTGAAATAGAACATCATGAAGTGATCCCTGATGCCGTAGGTAACTGGCTGGAACTGCAAAACTCCCTTCTAGAACAGTTAGATGAATATCCATTATATAAAGACAAAACGGTAACCTACCAGAACCAATTGGTAAAAAATTACAAACTGGCACATTCAAGTGCTCAACTTGAAGCAACTGATGAAATTAAAAGTTCAAAGTTGCTATACAACAAGGTCATGCGAGAACTGCCGCTAAACATGGGCAACGATATTCCGCCGATCGAGTATAAAAACGGCCTTCTGCATGATGCTATGGATGATGATGAAAGGGACTTAAAATGGAAGGTTAAGCCATGAGTAGCATTGTCGATGCCTTATACGAATTAAAGTACAACCCATTTGATTATGGTTCATTTGTGGCCTCGTTTTATAAACATTTGGATGAGTCAGAAAATAATATATTGCTTGCTCAGTTAGTGATCCCGTTGTGTAGTCATCCTGTTATTAGTAAGAGAATTTCTGGGGCTGTGTTTGGCAATAAAAAACGAAGTTCAATTTGGTCTGTATTTGATGATCGGACAAAACTTTATGACCTTCAAGAACGAATTGATGGGTTTCAAAATTTAACAGAGCAATGCATTCAATATTGCTTAATAAACGACTGGCTATCTGTCGATGAAAATAATTTATCTTTAAGTAAAAGTGACAGTTCTGATTCAGTATTTACCCAACAAAAATGTGCAGAAAAACTAGGTCAATTATTTAGCGGTCACTCAGTGGTCGAGATTTATGCGTTTTTAGGAGTGAAACCGCGATGAAAACCCTTATTCATGAAATTGGTGTGATTGATAAACAAGGAGTCAAACATCCTGTTAATTTTCAAGCAGGGCTAAATGTTGTAACCGGAAAGTCATCAACCGGTAAAAGTGCCTTGATTGAAATATTTGATTATTGCTTTGGTAGCGATGAGAACACCATTCCCAAAGGGGTGATTACAAATAGTGCTTCAATTTACTATGTTGCGCTTGCTGTAAACGCACAAAATATATTGATTGCGCGCGACCCTGATATTGCTTCAAGAGCGTTTTTTCGTCGTATTGACACTTTCGATACCGCCGAGGTTGATCGGGAATACTTTAATGTCAGTTATTTCCGACCACTGCCTGAGTTTAAAAAGCATTTAAGAGACTTTTTCGTAGACATCGATGATGTTGATGAATCTCTGGTTGCAAAAGCTTACAGGGGAGGACGTAAAGCGCCTACACCATCGATACGAAGTTTCTCTTCGTTCATGTTGCAACATCAAAACTTGGTTGCCAATAAACATGCGCTATTTTATCGATTCGACGAGAAGGAAAAGCGCGATCAGGCTATTGAGCATACCAAGATATTTTTAGGGCTAGTCGATCAAAAGTTCTTTCATCTATCACAAGAGAAAGAGCGTTTAACGGCAGAAGTTAGACGTTTAGAGCGAAGTAAAGAAACAAACAAACGCGCAGTAGATAGCTACAAACAAAAAGTAGGCCCGGAGTTGAGTCAACTATATGCTTTGATGGGGTTTGAAGAAGAGCCGCTTTCATTGGAAAAAGTGCTTCGCCACCCGCAAAATGCTAAAGAAGAACTCGATGAAATAATAGTGCCGGAGAAGATCAACCACAACTCCGATGCTATTACTCAACGGTATAATCAATTAAAACTAGAGCGCACCCAGAAGACGTCTCAGTTGAGAAGATTACAACGTCAAACAGCGTCAATTAACAAACATATCGGGGAAGAAGAACGTTTCACTAATAACGTAAAGCAGTTTAGTACACCTACACACGTTCATATTTCAGCATCTGTGTGTCCATTTTGCAAAACTGAAAAAGACACGCTACAACTAAGTGCTGAAAAGCTACAGCAAGCTATCACAAAGGTTTCTGGCAACCTTGCTCAAGCTCGTCCTATGAAAGCAAAGTTCGAATCCTCACTAGTGACTATTCAGCGCGATACCGAGCATTTAAACAACGAATTGATGGCCTTAAGCAAACAAATTGAAGATGTTGAAGCCACAGAAGAAAAAATAGCTAAAAACAAAAGCCTTTATGAAAATATCATTATGCATAAAGCGAAACTTTTCGCTCTTTTAGACTCGCTAAACATGGCTGACGATTCTGATATAGAAAAGAGCTTGAAAGAACTACGAAAACAATTAAAAAAAATCAACGAAAGTCTTAAAGAATATGATGTAGAAAATGGATTAAAAAATGCTTCGATAAAGGTAAACAAATATATGACTGATATAGGCAGTCATTTTGAGTTTGAAACAAGCTACAAGCCAATTAATCTCCATTTCTCATTTGAGACTTTTGACCTTTATCATTTAACGCCTGAAGGCGAAAAGATTTACCTGCGTTCAATGGGCAGTGGTGCAAACTGGCTTTACTGCCATGTAACATTATTTTTAGCATTACATAAATATTTTGCTGAATTAGGAAATAAGTGTGCGATCCCTTCTTTATTATTCCTAGATCAGCCAACCCAAGTTTACTTTCCTAATTTCACACGTGATAACGCTGATACCTTTGATGAGCAAAAAAGCACGGAAGCCAAACAAAGAACAGAGAAGGAGCGTCCCGTCGATGAAGATATTAAGGCGGTTGAGAACCTTTTTAGTCAGCTATCTATCTATTGTAATGAACTTGAATCAAGCAATGGCTTTAGCCCGCAAATCATTGTTACCGATCATGCAGACAATTTAGAGCTATCAAATGGAGTTAAATTTGAATCCTTAGTCAATGGAAACCGTTGGCGTAAAAGAGGCTTAATTGATCCTGTCAGTTAACTGTTTCATTACTTTAGATCGGAAATATAGTTCAAATGCTTGATAAAAAAAGTGAACACTCGTTCGATGTTCTTGATGAAGCTCAACTAACTCGAATTGAGGCAGTACATAGAGGTTTTTTGTATCAACATTTATATACTGTTGGTTGTTTATTATTAGCTCAAGAAGCAAACATAGAGTCAACAATAGTTGAATTAGATGAAGACATAGAGCTTTTAAGTAAAAAGAAACGAATATACATACAAGTGAAAACTCGTTCTAAGCAGATAATCCCTAGCGATGTCTCTGGGGCTATAGAACGCTTTGACATACTACGTAAGGAGCATACTGATGGAAATAGAAAAGGAGAAGCTTTATTTGTATTGATAGCTAATCAAGAGCCTAGTCCGCAACTTAAAAAAAACATCAATAACAAACTATTTCCTGGTGATATTAAATTTATCTCACCAAAAGCGCCTTCTAGTTGCGATCCTGCTCTCCCCCCAGCGTGGGAGTCACTCTCTGAAGCTGCAAAGTGGTGCACTACGCAAGCCCAAAAATTGAAGTTTTCATTGTTGTCACCTGACTCACTTATCTGGAAATTGGCGGGACTTGTGCAGCTAGCAGCCACAGGCGATTCGCAGGACATGTCACATGTATTCCAAACTAGGAACTTACCTAAGTTATTTGAGCAATTACTGATTCAATTGCAAGACTTTCCTGAGCCGCCAGAAAATTACGTGGCTCAAATGTGTGAGCCAACTCTAATATCCAATGAACGAATACGTATTATTTGTGGCTTATCCGGTTCCGGAAAAACTGCGTGGGCAGCACAAGCAGCTCTCCATAGCTCACAGCTTTGTGCTTACTATGACACTGGCGATATACCTGCACCGGCACTCGCTAGTACTTTGGTACGTGAACTTGCTGCTAAATTCGCAGGTTCAGACAATGATGGATTTAGAAAAATACTTCTTCCAGGCATGAGTGGCTACAATGCTTTAAGAACCTTTGACACATATATTACGCAGCAGGGGACCAATATCCTTCTCGTTATAGATAACTCACACCGTATCCCCGCTGAAACTATCAGAAACTTATTTAACTCAACTAAATCGATTCACTTTGTACTCCTATGTCAGCCGAATGAGAGCGTTAGAGAATTAGAATCTCTTATGGGTATAAATAGAGAAACACTTAAGGGCTGGGATATTGATTCTATAGCGGCTGTAGTTAATACGCTGGGAGGATACGGGACCCCTCAAGGTTTTGAAAATTTAAAAAACTATACTGGAGGCCTACCACTTTATGTTCAAAGCGCTGCAAATTTAGCTTCTACAGAATACGAAAACAATATTGATACGCTGTGTGCAGACTTAACACAACAAAAATGCAGCACAGAAACTGCACAAGAAATTATTCTCTCACGGATTTATCAAGGCTTAGATAAAGTCATTCAAGATTCATTTGCAATATTTAGCTTGGCTGACGTCGGATTAAGCACGGATGAAATAGTTACATTGCTCAGTCACTCGCTAAATATACCAACAAATAAAGCTGTCATATATCTTAAGAAAATGAGAGCCACAGGAGCTGTAGAGGCTTTTGGGAATAAAACGCTGAAAGTGCACGACTCTCTAAGAGCTCTGGGATTAATTCATTTAAACCTGTTAGATGAGGAGGTGATTCAAACAAGTTTAATCACTTTAAAAGATCTTATTATCTCAAGTTTACATAAAGATCGTGACACTTCTAGATTTGCATTGCTGATCCAGGTTTTTATTAAACTAAATGACGTTATGGCACTTATCTCAATATCAGGTGAAGAGTTGTTTTATGAGATGGGTATCAATACAGATATTATGGCGAGTATAGAATCGGCTCTGAACTCCAATGTCTTAGGGGCAGAACATAAGTTTTGGGCTCTGGATGGATTAGTGTTCTCTGCTTTTAGGGAAGGTCATTTTCAAGACGCTCCACCAAGACTTGAAGCGATGGAACATCTGATTGCACACAATGAGTTTAGCTATCGTGAGCACGTAGCTTTTGGCATGAAAAAAATATTACTTGCAGCCGAAAATGGTAAGGCTCAAGAGGTTGAGCGACTGAAAGAAGAGTATTCGACGAAACTTCCTGATGCTGAGCACAAACGAATATTCAACTATAACTATGCTATTGCGTTGTGGAAGCTCAAAAAATACAGAAAAGCCAAGCAAATATGCCATCAAGTCGTTGGAGAGTATTATCATATTTTGGGCATTACCCCTAAAGACGTTCTTGGCAAAAATTCAGATGTGTTATGGACGATTATCAATCGACCTGAAAATGTACAAGAGCATATCAAACACCTAGCAGATGCATTGGAGCTTTACGCTCGGATTTTAGATGAGCTTGATGAAAATACCTCATTTACGCGCATTCATGCTATGAAATTCTACAATATGACAATGGCTCCAGACTCCATGGTTCGAGTCGGGCAAGATTTGGCTGATGAATTTGTTGCGAGGAAAGATTATGAAGGAGCTAAAGAGGTAGTTGAGCAACATATTTTACCTGTTATAAATCAAGCGGGTTTGATAAACAGGATGGTGCAGGTGAGAAGTCAATATGCTGTCATTCTCGCTTATTGCGGATTACATAATGATGCAGCTTCAGAAATTAAAAATCTGAATCCATATATACAGGGGTTAAGCCGCGAACAGCGCACCGAAATAGAAAACCAGACTGACTTGATTTCACATCTAGCCCAAATAGCACAACTGGAAGAAAGCAAAAAGTTATTTGGTAAAGTTGGAAGAAACGAACAATGCCCTTGTGGCTCTGGCTTAAAATATAAAAAGTGTCATGGTGTAATTTAATACGAATATTTTTGTCAAACTACAAAGCACTCATTCTGACTACTGAAATATTTTTAATACCTAAGTTTGTTAACTTACTAAAGTGCGTATTTCGATCACTTTCATCGTGGAATGTCACCGTCCAGTTAGCAGAGTGCTTAATCGAATTAGCTAAATGTTTAAAGTAAGGCATGTCAACATCTGCTAACGAATGACCAATTACTATTACTTCGTCTATGTTTTTCAGGTTTCTGAAAAACATAGCATTACTCGATATTATTGATTCCGTGCACTTAAAAGTTTCATTGAAGTATCGATTGATAGTTTCTTTACCAAGCTCATATGAATAATCAAATTGATCCGACATGTGTTCATACCAAGCTTCTAAATTCTCAGAGGATAAACCTTCGGGCGGAGACTCTGGCTTTTCTATAAAACTATCAGGATTAACCCCATGTCCGAGCACTAATTCATCTACACATCCATCAACTTTTCCATGTATAAACAATACATTCTCATCTGAAATCGAATAGTATCTTGATAGGGTATCTGTATAGTTAAATGTTAGGTACCTTGCTTTTTTATCTAGTTTTATTTCTTTCAGTTGATCAAGATTAGGGAATTCAACAGAAAGAATGAACTCTTTAAACGCGCTGAATAAAGTCGCCGTTAACTTCTCAAGAACAAACTCCATTTCAATTTGAAACGCTCCCCAGTCTCGATCTCTAAAATCGTCAGAACTTGGATTAGCAAGATAATCAGTATATGCATCTAAAACTGTTTGTGTATCCAATAATGACAGACTATGTTCGAAATCAGACCAAAGAAGATCTCTAGTAACTGATTGATTTTCTAAATTAATGTCCTCGAAACCATAATGTTCTAAAAGTAATTCATATACATCGGAATAATGCTTTTTTAGAAACAACCCAAACGAAATATACGAAGTATTGAGCCCATGATGCAAGTCAAAACCATTCCCAATTACATATAACTTCATATCTCTTTTCCGTAAGATTTAGTTAATGCAGGCCAAGCTAAGTGTTCAGCCTGCAAAATTCACATCCACTTTCCAACTTTGTTTGTCACTTTCCAACTTTGTTTGTCACTTTCCATCCTTGTTTATAACTTTCCAACTTAGTTTGTATGTGACAAAAAAAGGCGCTTGCGCGCCTTTTCTTATTCTACCGTTACGCTCTTTGCGAGATTTCTCGGTTGGTCAACATCGGTGCCTTTGATCACGGCTACATAGTATGAAAGTAGCTGTAGTGGTATGGTGTAAACCACTGGGGCGATGATGTTTTCTACGTGGTTGACGTTCATTACTCGCATGGTGTCGTCTGAGGCAAAGTTTGAGTCTTTGTCTGCAAATACATAGATGATGCCGCCGCGTGCGCGTACTTCTTCAACGTTTGATTTGAGCTTTTCAAGCAGTTCGTTGTTTGGTGCAACGACGATGATAGGCATATCTGCGTCGATAAGCGCGAGCGGCCCGTGTTTTAGCTCGCCTGCCGCATAGGCTTCGGCGTGGATGTAGGAGATCTCTTTAAGCTTAAGCGCACCTTCCATTGCGATTGGGTATTGTGAGCCACGACCTAAGAACAATGAGTGATGTTTGTCGGCAAATTCTTCTGCAAGAAGTTCAATACCATCTGCCATCGTTAGGGTTTCTTCAAGCTTGGTTGGCAGGGTTTTGATGGCGTTGACGATTGAACTTTGGTCACGGCCTTTTTCCTGCGCGATTGACGCCGTTAGCATCAATAAGCCAACTAGTTGAGTCGTAAATGCTTTAGTTGATGCCACCCCAATTTCAGCGCCTGCTTTGGTCATAAAGGCAAGATCTGACTCACGTACTAGCGATGAACCTGGTACGTTACAGATGGTCATTGACGCCATATAGCCTTGCTCTTTGGCAAGACGCAGTGCCGCGAGCGTGTCTGCGGTTTCGCCTGATTGTGAAATGGTTACCAGTAGGCTGTTTTCATGCACGAATGAGTCGCGGTAGCGAAACTCTGAGGCAATTTCAACGTTACAGCTTACGCCTGCAAATTGCTCTAGCCAGTAGCGCGCCACCATGCCTGAGTGGTAAGACGTACCACATGCGATGATCTGGACGTGTTTTACATCTTTAAAGATTTCATTAGCTTTGTCGCCAAATGCGTCGATACTGACGCGATCGTTGTCTAAACGACCTTCAAGTGTATTACGTACTGCCATTGGCTGCTCGTAGATTTCTTTTAGCATGTAGTGGCGATATTCACCTTTGCCCGACGCATCTTGCGTGATGTTAGACTCAACTACTTCGCGTTCTACAGGATTGCCGTTTATGTCGAAGATTTCTACCGTTTCGCGAGTAATGCGTGCTACATCGCCTTCTTCTAAAAAGATAAAGCTGCGGGTTACTGGTAATAGCGCGAGCTGATCAGAGGCGATAAAGTTTTCGCCAAGGCCAAGGCCGATCACCAGTGGGCTGCCTGAGCGTGCCACGATGATTTCATCTTGGTTTGCTTTATCAAATAATACCGTACCGTATGCACCTTCAAGCTGTTTTACCGCGGCTTGCACAGCAGCAAGTAATGTAGTGTGCTGTTGTCTGAGTTGATGGATCAGGTGCACCATTACTTCGGTGTCGGTGTCAGATAAAAACTCATAGCCGTCTTCTTTGAGTGCACTGCGCAAACCTTCATGGTTTTCAATAATGCCGTTGTGTACTAGCGCAATTTCGCTGTTAGAAATATGCGGGTGCGCGTTAGCCTCTGTTACGCCGCCGTGTGTTGCCCAGCGCGTATGCGCGATACCGGTCGTGCCTTTCACTTCTGCATTTTCAAGCGCAGATTCTAGGTTTACCACTTTACCTACGGCTTTCACACTGTTGAGTGCGCCGCCTTCGCAAAGTGCTACACCCGCAGAGTCATAACCACGGTATTCAAGGCGTTTTAGGCCTTCGATAAGAATTTTGTTTACTGGACGCTCAGCAACAGCGCCTACGATTCCACACATAATCTCTCCATTTTATTTGCACGTTGTGTGTAATTCAGCACAGATAAGCTGTATGCCACGTGCTTTGATCGCTTGGCGAAGATCATCTGCCAAGTTGTTGTCGGTGATCAAAGTGGTGATCTGTGCCCAAGGTATTTCTAAATTCGGAATTTTACGGCCAATCTTGTCGGATTCGACCATCACAATGACTTCACGGGCTGACTTTGCCATCACACGGCTCAGCCCAATTAATTCGTTGAATGTGGTTGTGCCACGTTCTACATCAATGCCATCGGCTCCAATAAAAAGCTGATCAAAGTCGTAGGATTGTAGTACTTGTTCTGCTACTTGCCCTTGAAATGATTCAGAATGTGGATCCCACGTCCCGCCGGTCATCAATAACGTTGGCTCATTTTCAAGCGATAACAAGCGGTTGGCAATATTCATCGCATTCGTCATCACGACTAAGCCACGCTTTTGCGCAAGCTCTGGGATTAAGGTTTCGGTGGTTCTGCCACTATCAATAATAATGCGATTGTGATCTTTAATAAGCGCTGCGGCGGCTTTCGCGATGGCTGTTTTACGTGCTGAATCTTGCTCGTCTTTACCCGACGCCGTGATCTCTTTAGGGAGGGCAATAGCACCGCCATAGCGGCGCAGTAATAAGCCACTTTTTTCTAATGCCGTTAAATCCTTACGAATCGTAACTTCTGATGTTTCAAACTCAGCCGCGAGTGATTCTACGCTGACTTCACCGTATTCATTTACCCATGCAAGGATGGTATGTCTGCGCTGTTGAGTATTTCGTTTTGTCATCAAATAAGTTTCGTTTCGAAATTTAAGGCGATTATAGTCGAAACTTTTATATTTGGACAAGCTAATTTTTGTGCAGAGCAAATTTTAACTAGATTAAATATTCTAAAGCGGGTATTTTGTCTAACTGGATATAATAAAGGGACATTTAAATGAACAAACGATTAATATTATTGGCTTTATTCCTTGGCGCGACATTAACAGCATGTGGCGGCTCAGGAGGGTCAAGCGCTACCGATAACAACAATAACAGTAGTGATAGCAATAATAATACTGGCACGGATAACTCAACCGGCTCCGATAACTCCGGCACAGAGAACACCCAACTTGAGGCAAAAATAAACCCAATTCAATCGGTTTATACAGGTGCAACAGTCAGACTTGTAGGAACTAGCAGCGTAGTTTCTGCTAACGCCAAAGTGACATGGTCACTCACCACAAAACCAGAAAATAGTAAGGCGCAAATAGCCGATAAGAGCAGCTTGTTGAGTGAATTTATTGCGGATGTAGCGGGTAATTATGAGGCTCAGCTGACCATTAAATCTGATTCACAGGAATCAATTGCCAAAGTGTCAGTAAAAGTCACAGATAAACCCGTTGAACCCACCAATAGCGCCCCCACGGCGGTAATTACCCCTTTTAAAGAACGAGCAGTAAAAAGTGAGCAAATAACACTAAGCGCGAAAGACAGCTCAGATCCCGACGGCGACCGCCTTAATTATAAGTGGCAAGTGACCAGTGCTAATAATGCGTTAGACTTCCATCTTATCAATCCAGAAGGGGAATATGCCGTTTTTGTAGGGAGAGACTATGGCATATTCACGATTAGTTTAACGGTACATGATGGCAAAACCTATTCAGATACAGTCACCCAACAGATAGAAGTGTATGACGACAGGCCAGAGCTTAAAGCATTGTTGGATGCACCTGACACCGCCAAAGTGAACGATCTTGTTACCCTAAATGCTAGAGACAGCATGCAATACAATTTTGCGACTCCGATGTTTAGCTTCGACAGTATTCCTGCTGGCAGTCAGGCAAAACTGGCCCATACTATGGCATATCTCTCCTTCTTCACCCCTGATGTCGCTGGAGAATACAAAGTTCGCTTTACGCTCAAAGATAGAAATAGCGACCGAACAGAGTCAGTAGTAAAAACGATTACGGTCTCAGAGAAACAGGCAAAAACAGGTCAAATTTCGACTTCATTTAACCGTGACCGAAATGCACCTCCGGTACTGAATATAACGCCGGGCCCACTGCTCAACAAGTTTACCCTAACAGAGCAAGAATTCATCGCCGAAGTCCAAGATCCAGAAGGCGCACAAGTAGAGCTACACTGGAAGTGGCTAAATAAACCTGCCGCTAGCCAAGCAACCATTATTACTGAAGCCAATAATCGCGCTAGCACCCGCTTTGATGTCGCAGGGCTCTATGTTGTACAAGCTGATGCATCTGATGGGGAACATACCACCAGTCGACTTGTCGCCATAAAGGTCGAAGATCCGGCAAACTATGCACCAATCATTACTGACATAGAAGTAAATGGGAGCAAAATCAAAGGTAGCCGTTTAACCCTTAAAGCGAACGCTTATGACAAAGAAGCCAACCCCATTACCTTCACTTGGCTGGTGATATTGCCAAATGGTACGGTCGCCCCCATCGGAACTGAAACAAGTAACACTGCCGCATTGCCTTTAACTACCGCAGGCACCTATCAAGTACTTGTTTACGCTAGGGATAACATATCCCCTTACTCAGGACATCAACGCATTACATTTGTCGTCAAGTAAGGTTCGAGGCGGCGCTTAGCTCGCGCCGCCTCTTTGTTTGCCATATATACTAGGGCCTGTTGATCTTTCAAGTTTGTTTTTGCAGCAGTTTGATTGGTATTTATACAAGGCAGAGCCAGCGTAGCATAGTCATTCTATGTAAGTCTGGCGATAAAGACTTTGTGCTCCTGCAAAGTCACCTTACCCCACATCCTTGTGGGGCAACACAGAAGAAATGCTAATCAAGCGCTGCCCTTTGGGTTCATCTGAGCGCGCTTTGTTCATTGTTGCTCAACTTTTGCCTAGATTACTAGGCGGCAAGTCGAGCGTCGCGACCAAAACACACTCAGAAGAACAAAAATCAAACAGCAAAGGTCAACAGGCCCTAGAGATTTCTTATTTCCATTGTATCCACACCATTGCTTTGTGAATTAGTAGGACCGCACTCGTCATAGGCTGACTCAACCCTAAAGAAGGCTTGTGTTGCGCCGAGCTCAGACAGCTTTTTCTCGGCTTCTCGCAACGAGTTAAATGGTGTGAGTTTACCCTCTGCATGCATCAAGATGTGTAAGTTTCCATCACTATCTTGACCACCCGCAAGGTAGTGATTTGAATCCGCGTAGCTAAGCACGATGGCATGGAGTTCTTTATTAGCGATTTTTTCTTTGAGTGTGGCAGCAAGCATAGTGCTCTCCTCGATTAACCGACTAATTATTAAACGGCCCATGTGCGTGTTTGGTTCACCTTGACTGTCGTGAATGTTTTGTCGCGAACCTGTTGTCGTGCTAAATCACGACCTACCATCCATTCGTAGGTCGAGGTTTACCTCGACGGGATAATCATTTTATCCATTCGGAACCTAATGTCGTGCTAAATCACGACCTACCATCCAACCGTAGGTCGAGGTTTACCTCGACGGGATAATCATTTATCCATTCGCAAACCTGTCGTGATAAATCACGACCTACCACCCAAACGTTGGTCGAGGTTTACCTCGGTAGGATAATCATTTACCCATTCGCAAACCTGTTGTCGTGATAAATCACGACCTACCATCCAACCGTAGGTCGAGGTTTACCTCGACGGGATAATCATTTATCCACCGCAAACCTGTTGTCGTGATAAATCACGACCTACCACCCAACCGTAGGTCGAGGTTGACCTCGACGGGATAATCATTTATCCACCACAAACCTGTTGTCGTGATAAATCACGACCTACCACCCAAACGTTGGTCGAGGTTTACCTCGACGGGATAATCATTTTATCCATTCGGAACCTAATGTCGTGCTAAATCACGACCTACCATCCAACCGTAGGTCGAGGTTTACCTCGACGGGATAATCATTTATCCATTCGCAAACCTGTCGTGATAAATCACGACCTACCACCCAAACGTTGGTCGAGGTTTACCTCGGTAGGATAATCATTTACCCATTCGCAAACCTGTTGTCGTGATAAATCACGACCTACCACCCAACCTTAGGTCGAGGTTTACCTCGACAGATTTAATCAAAGGGATTATCTTTAAAATTCATCTCTCAATTGCAAGGAATGCACATGAGCTGGAATGACCTGAGAAAAGGCAGGATATCAATCCCGTACGCGGAATACTTCATTACGTTTAACTGCCATAAACGCACGCCCTATTTTACGGATTATCGGCTGGCACGATTGTTTTGCCAATCTATCTCACATAATGAACAAAAGTTTGAGTGCCGCTGGCAAACATGGGTATTAATGCCAGATCACTTTCATGGCTTACTGACACTTGGAAATACGCAACTTGGTAAGGTTGTTGGAGAGTTAAAAGGCAGAACAGCTTACCTGTTAAATAGGCAATTGGATTCAAAATACAGAATTTGGCAAAGCGCGTATTACGATCATCAGCTCAGGATCACAGAAGATAGGCATACCATTGCCCGGTATATTGCCGCAAACCCACTAAGAACCAAGCTAGTAAGCCACATTGGTGATTATCCTTATTGGAACTCACACTTTTTGTGATTGGCTGGTTAAAGGCTTTCTTCCCAACTCAGTTAACACGCTTCGATACACCGACAAGTTGCCTTCCGCCATCACCTCAATGGCAAATTCACTGCATATTTTAGCGCGACCTTTACGGCCCATTTGCTCTCGTAAAATTGAGTCGTTAAGCAAGCGATTAAGATCTTGGGTAAACTGAGCTTGATCACCAACCGGAGCGAGTAATCCGGTTTCATTGTGCGCAACTGCTTCGGGAATACCACCGGCAGCAAAGCCCACAATAGGCACGCCAGATGCGCTACTTTGTAATAACGCGACACCTAGCCCTTCCATCGATGCTGGATGTGCAACAATATCAACCGCCGGTAAAATACGTGCTACGTCTTGTCGAAATCCCACCAACTGAACAATTTTTTGCAACCCCAGCTCGTCTATACGTGCCTGATAATGCTGCTGCTTTGGCCCTCGGCCAAACAGTAATACACGTAAATTAGGATGCTCAGCAATGAGTTGCTTGGCTGCACGCATGATCACATCCTGCCCTTTGCGCTCAATCAGCTGCGCAAAATTAGCCACGACCAAGGCATTTTGTGGCAGCGCAAACTCATCAAGCAACCATTGCCGCTCCGCGCTACTTGGTGTAAAGCGCTGGGTATCAACTGCACTGTGGACTAACTTTACTTGCTCAGGAGCAATACCTTGCGAGAGTAATACTTGGCGGATCCCTTCTGAAATAGCGATAACTTTATCGTAGGCTGGGTATTTTAATTTTGACCACCAGCGCGGCTCGGTGTTGTCGACTCGTCTCGATAAAATAACAGGAACATTAAGCGACTTCGCGGCAAGTAATCCCCAAGTATCAACCCCTCGACGGCTGTGAATATGAACACAATCAGGCCGATGATGGGCAATAGCCCTTCGTAAACGCAAACATTGCATGACATCGAGATCGCCTGCCATTTTCACGGGCTCCACAACAACTTGCTTATCAACTGCTGCAATAATTTCACTATTAGGCGGGCAAACCAGCACGTTCTCAATGCCCTTTTGCTGTAACGCTTGGGTTAAATACACCACTTGCTGTGCGCCGCCATATAAGTGACGACCCGCTTCAATATGCAGAACTTTCATAGCACTTCTCCTAGTGCGTTCGAAACTCTTTGTGGCGTGAGCCCCACCATACAATCAAAACGAGCCTCACAGGTTGGCCGACGTTTGCATGGTGAGCAAGCAAGTTTATCACTCAGCACGCGACCATTTGGATTGAAGGTGTTTTCATACGGTAAGGTTGAGCCAAACAATGCAATAACCGGGGTATGATGCGCCATCGCCATGTGAGTTAGCCCAGTATCAACACCTATCACACCTTTTGCCCCCCGAATGATCTCACTGCACTCAAGCAATGTCGTTTTCCCAGTTAGATTAATGATCCCCGGCATCTGTTTTTCTAAACGTTCGCTATGAGCGATATCACTTGGCCCACCCAACATAATAATATGCGCACAAAAAGACTGCTTTACTTGTTTATACAACTCACGCCAATGCCCATCTACCCAATGTTTCTGTGCTCTCGTTGTAAATGGGCAAAACACCACATAAGGTTGACCTTGAGTATGCTCCAATAACAGTGCTTCTGTATGTTGTTGTGTCTCTTTTGAGGCAATGAGCGAGTATTGGAACGCCGTTTCAGGCGCACCAAAAAATTTCGCTGCTGCTCTGTATTCCGAGCTGATATCTGCAGACCAAGACGAGGTCACTACCTTATTCATAAGCCACTGACTGCCTTCGCGACTATTGATCCCAACCTTGTATTGAGCGCCGCTAAGCCAAGCTAGCACGCCACTTTTAAGGAGTCCTTGAGCGTCGATCACTAAGTCAAATTGTCGACTAGCCAACTGCTTTTTAAAGCTATTAACGTGCTTCAGTAGCGCTATGATCCCCTGTGTTTTTCGCACTTTTTGCCACTCATTCCGAGGCCACAGGATCACCTCATCTAGCAATGGATTTTGTTGTAGCAAGGTCGCGCCAGCTGGCTCTGCTAACCAGCTCAGTTTTGCTTCTGGATAACGTGCCTTTAGTGCAGAAATAAGACCTGACGCCATCACGATGTCACCAATAGCACTGAGTCGGACAATAAGGATATTGTTGTATTGCATTGTTATCTGATCACCATTGGATGTAATCGGGTACTATGAACTGGCCGTTGCGCTTGCTTTAACTGATATAAAACTTGCAATGTGGTTTTGTGTAGTGCGCCATTATGCTCTGCGATAGCGGCTTGCCCAGCCTGTATTTGTTGTATTGTTGCAGCACTATTTTGCCAAAAGCCGATGACTTCTCTGGCTATTTGCTGTGGCTCGTTACCCTCAACAAGTGCACCAGCTTGACTCAGCGGCGCACATATATCTTCACAATTTCGTCGACTACTTCCCATTACGACGGCAGCCCCTTGGACAATGGCTTCGGCAGGATTATGACCACCAAGCTTAACTAACGAGCCACCGATAAAGGCAACATGGGCATCACGATAAAATGCAAATAGTTTGCCCATCGTATCGAGCAGATACACTTGCGTATTTGCAGTTAGTGTTGGCGCGTGCGAGTAACGCTGACAACTCAGCCCACTTGCTTGCAGCAGCTGCCATACCTCATCAAATCTTTCAGGATGACGCGGTGCGATAATTAGCTGAGCAGCTGGATTTTGCTGTAACAACTGTTTGTGCGCTGCGACCATCGCTATTTCTTCGGTGTCATGCGTGCTCCCCGCAATCCATGTCAGCTGAGAGGGTTTTTGCGTTGGGTCGGCATGTTTCAGTTCCGGCCAATCGTACTTGATATTACCGCACATCATCAGTTTTTCAGGTGGTACACCCAACTCGCGAAAAGCTTGATAACTTAGCTCACTTTGCGGCAGGATTTTATGCACCTTGGAAACCATAAAGGTAAAAAGACCTAACATTTTGGCATAACGATTCTTTGATCTGTCGGTCATGCGGGCATTTACCAGCATCACTCGACTGCCTTGGTTGCGCGACTGACGGATAAGGTTCGGCCACCACTCCATCTCAACCGACATGGTCAATAACGGATTAAAGTGCGCCAAAAACGCACCAACCGTCAATTGAAAGTCCAATGGCAAATAGGTGTGAATGACTTGCTCCCCCCAGTTGCGCTCAATATAGTCGGAACCTGCAACCGTGGTGCAAGTAAAAACAATGGGTAAATGAGGATGCTGTTTACGCAGCTCAGGAATAAGTTTAGCAATAGCGGCGCATTCGCCGACAGAAACGCCATGTAAATGAATGCAGGCGGGTAACCGCTTACAATCGTAGACACCCAAGCGCTGTAAAAAGTGCTTTTTATAACCCGGTTTACGTAGCCATTTTTTTAATAAGATCAGCGCAATCAAAGGTAAACATAACAATAGGATACTGTTATAAACACCAATCCAAAGTGAATTAGCTGATCTTCTACGAAGACGAGAGGTTGCCTTAACCTTAGCCATAGTTACACCTTGTTATTCAAGCCTGAATTAGCCCCAGTGTAACTATGGTTTTTGACACTAAATTGACAGTAACTCCATGCTGACGGTTTTCATCAGCGGCTCTTTTCTACTCATATCGTAGTATCAATGCTGGTCGCATGCCTGCAGCTCTAAGGGCTAGAGCTGCCACTGTAAGCCAAGTGATCCCAACAACTATCAGTGCAGCAATGCCATATATCCACATCGCTTGATCGATTCGGTCATTGAAGTTCGCAAGCCACTCACCAACAAGCCAATAGGCAAGTGGGTACGCAATGGTCATGCTCACAGCAACTAAAGTCAGAAAGTCTCTTGCTAACATATTGACGATGCTCAGGCTTGATGCTCCTAGCACTTTACGCACAGCTACCTCTTTTTGCTTCTTTAACACAGTAAAAGACGTGAGACCAACCACACCTAATATCGCAAGACACAATGTGAGTAAGCTAAATGTTTGCACAATCTGAATAAAACGAACATCTTCGTTAAAGTTTGCGCTAAAGTTCGCCCCTAAATCCTCAATATCAGGCTCATAAATACCCAACCTTGAAGCGAGCAGTTGGGTAAGCTGTTGCGTCACATGTTGTTGTTTTGATTTATCGACTTCTATCAAAATAGCGGCGGTTGGCACTAGGCTGTACCCTGGTAACAGCATCGCCACAGAGTTATTGCGCTTAGCATCGCCAATTTGTATATCTTTCACCACTCCCACCACCGTCATATTTAACTTTCCACGACGCATGGTTTCTCCTACGATGTGCTGAGGTGAAGTGAAACCTGCTAACTTAGTAACAGATTCAGTGACGATAATACTAATAAAGCGCTCATTTCCTCGTTGTGTATACCAATCTGATGCGTACTTTGGTGCAAAATCCCGTCCTGCGATCAACTCCAAGCCGAGTTGCGATACGGCATTAAAACCAACACCTATACCTGCGATAGCCTCTGCTGACTCTTCACCATTTGGTAATATGGGGTTGAAACTGTATTGAATATCATGGGTTAAATCCGTATCAAGAGGGCCTGCCTGTTTCACTCCGTCAATATTTCGCACTGCATCTAGAAAAGGTGAGTGCGGACCAGCCAAGATAGCTTCTTTCGGCAACTCTCTTATGTATAAACGATTTTCCACGTTGTAACCTGGTGATAAGGTTTGTAAAAAGCTGAGTTGCCGAGGTAGTGTTATTGCACCAATGATTAATGCGATGGCGACAATAAACTGAGACATAAGCAATATCTTTCGCAGCCATATTGCACCGCCAGATAACGAAGATTGGCCCGACAACATTAATTTCGGATTTAATTTTGAGAGATAGAGGGCAGGATAAATTCCAGCTAGCAAACTGACAATTAGTGATAACACCACCAGAAGTCCTCCTTGCCAACTGAAAAAAGTAAAATGAAGCGTTCTATCAACCAGATGATTAAAATTAGGTAAGCTCAACTCAATCATTGCTGCACTAACAATGAGTGTTACTAAAGCAACTACCAAAAATTCGCAAATAAATTGCCAGAATAACTGTGCTCTTGAAGCACCAAGTGACTTGCGGATCCCTACTTCTTTAATACGACAACCACTTTGCGCAATGCTCAAGTTAATAAAGTTGATGGCAGCGACGCTCAATAAAGCAAAACTGAGTATTACACTCACAGTGATGGCTTGAACATTTCCGCCAGCGCGCATCTCAGATAGCTCATCATGATATAGGTGCAGATCCACAAGGGGCGTTAAATTAATCGATAACACATCTTTTTCATCCCCTAGCACAAATAAATCCGTAACAGTCTGCTCCAGCTCTGGAATATTACTGGTGTTATTGAGACGTAAGTACACATAATGCATGTGCATATATAAGTTTTCGCTGGTCTTGTTGGTGTAAATCAGACTATCGAATGAAAAATGAGTATTAGGGGGCAGATCTTCAAAAACTGCAGCAACTGTGTATACACCCCCTTTATAATCTAAACGTTGTCCGACTACATCAAGGTGCCCAAACAAACGCATGGCTTCGGAGCGACTCAATACCAGTTGCTCCGGTGTACTCAACGCCTGTTCAATATTGCCCTCCAAGACGTCGAGGTCTATGAAACTCATGATATTACTTGAAGCAACATATAAATTATTTAACTGAAAAGACGTTTCACCAAAGCGGACATACCCTAGCGCAGGGTCATAATTTTTTGCACGAAATAACGCAAACACGTCGTCTACTTGTGCAAGGCCTTTCGCTTTTAGTAAACGGGGATAGTTAACGGTTGGAATAGTGCCAAGGCCTAGTGGTGAAAAGTCTACCTCGGCGCGATATACGCGTTCAGCACTTGGCTGAAATCGATCGAAGGATAGCTCATGCAAGGTGTAAAGTAATATCAAAAATGCAGCGGACACGCCCAATGAGAAACCCAAAACATTGAGGGCAAAGTGGAGTTTTTGTTTCTTCGCTACTCGTAACGCAGTACTTAAGTTGACAATCAACATTCTTCTTCCTTAAACGCAAGAAGCGGCCTCACTAGGCCGCGCAAAAGGTGTACTATTCATATCGTAGAATTAGTGACGGACGCGTACTCGCCGCTTTAAAAGCAAGGGTAGCGACGGTTAACCAAGTGATCCCAGCAACGACTAAAGCTGCAATACCGTATACCCACATCGCCTGCTCTATCCTATCGTTAAAGTTTGCGAGCCAGTCACCCACTAACCAATAGGTTACTGGGTACGCAATCGCGATACTGACTGCCACTAATGAAAGAAACTCTTTCGCTAGGATATTCACAATGCTCAAGCGTGATGCGCCCAAGACTTTGCGCACAGCCACTTCCTTTTGGCGGCGAGCAGTCGCAAAGGATGCCAGTCCAAAGGTTCCTAAACACGTCAGGAATACCGCAAGACCAGTAAAAATCAATACAACTAGAGAAACTCGCTCATCATCACGCAAAATCGCTTTATAATTATCTGACATGAGACTGATATTCGGCTCATAAAGGTTGGCGCTCTTAGCAAGAATCTCTATCACTTGATCTTGCACATAGGCTATGTTTTGAGCGCTTACCGTCATGATGATTTCACCCACCGTACTTTGACTAAATCCGCACAGAAAAATGATATTAGAGCTTGCGTCCTGGGCGTTCCCCACTTTTACATCAGCCACAACGCCCACAACTCGCATATTCAAACCGCGACCTTTGTCCAAAATAGTCTGGCCTATAATATCTTGGTAGTTTGAGAAACCAGCTTGCTTTGCAACCGTTTCAGTTATGATCGCCCCAACGTTAGTACCGTTACCATCTTGAGATGCCCAATCTGCAGCGTATGTACGGCTAAAGTCACGCCCTGCGAGTAATGTCAGCCCTAATCCTTCAACCAAATTAAAACCAGCGCCAATAGTCGGCGTGATCCCCTCTGATTGTTCTCCATTTGGCCACGTTGGTGAAACACTGCTATTGATTGATACAGTCAGTTTCGTATCGATGAAATTCAATGCTTCAACACCATCGATTGCTGTAAGTCTATTCATTAACACAGTGGGTTCTTTCGAAAAAATAGACTGTTTCGGTAAATCTGAGACCACAACGCGTTGCGCTGTTTCGTATCCCAGCGGTAAACCTTGCAGGTGTTTTAGCTGCTGTTGTAGCGTTACAGAGGCGATGATCAAAGCAATTGATAATGCAGCCTGAAAGGTCAGTAGACTTTTACGCACAAAGATTGCTGTATTTCCTCTTTGCAAATCACCACTGAGTACACGCTTTGCACTGAAAGATGAAATAAATAGTGCTGGATATAGCCCTGCACCAACACCAACAGCAATCGCCACAGCAATGACTGCAACGCTCAACATTGACATGTAATCGACAACTAATGCGCGATCCACAAGTTGATTAAAGCTCGGTAAACATAGCTCAACTAGAACGCATGCAATAATCATTGACAATAATGACACCAACACAGACTCAGCCAAAAACTGAATAACCAGTTGCAACTTGCTTGCACCGAGTGCCTTGCGCACACCAACTTCTTTAGCACGCTTTGCAGACTGCGCAATGGTCATATTAATAAAGTTAAAACCTGCGATAAGGATAAGAAGTACGCTCAACCCTGCACAGATAACGACAACCTGCTCAGTTCCTCCTGATTTCATCTCGAATGGTGATTTAGCAGTGAGGTGAAGATCACGTAATGGGTGTAGCTCAATAGCAAGCTTGCCTTTCATCGGGCCATCAAAGTATCTATCGGTAAATATTTGCGCAAGCTCAGGTACGTCTGTATTTTCGGTGAGCTTAAGATATACATAACTTGAGTTGATATCTAAATTAGATAAGTCGTGCTCAATATAAACTAAACTTTTGAAGGAAAAGTGCGTATTTTCAGGCAAATCCTTAAATACAGCCCTCACGGTGTATTGGCCGTCTTTGAATTCAAGTGTTTCCCCTTCAATATTAATCGTACCGAAAATTCGCAACGCTTCAGACTCATTTAACGCAATACTATTTGGCACACTCAAAGCGTTGCTTAAGTCACCAGTTAATATATCAACTTCAATAAAGTCTTGGATATTTGGGGTAGCCCCTAACACTTCTGTTAGCTTGTAGCCTTGGCCATTATGCTGAACATCGGTTTCAGCTTGATTTGTCCAGTCAACTTTTGTGAGTGCAAAAACAGACTCGATCTGACTATATTGCTCCATCTCTTTAGCGCGGGGGAAGTTAGAAATCGGTATTACAGCCAGCCCCAGCTTTGAATAGTCCTGTCCGATACGGTAAATACGCTCAGCATGAGGTTGTTGGCTATCGTAAGATAGTTCATTTTTTGCAAACAGTGCGACCAAAATTGCCGCAGCTAAGCCCACACTAAGCCCAACGACATTTAAAATAAAATGCTGTTTTTGCTGCTTAAATGTACGCAATGCCGTGATTAGGTAATTCGTTATCATTATGCTACCTCTACTTTTGGCGGTTGCCTCACCAAATTGGCTTTATCGAGCATTACTTGGCCATCGAGAAGGCGTACAAGCCTATCCGCGTATGACCCTTCTTTTTCTGAGTGCGTTACCATGATCACGGTTGTACCTTCGCGGTTTAGCTCTCGTAACATCGCCATGACTTCTTCGCCGTTTTTGGAGTCCAAGTTACCCGTTGGCTCATCCGCTAAGATAAGTTTAGGGTTAATAACCAGCGCTCTTGCAACCGCCACACGCTGCTGCTGACCACCAGAAAGCTGCTGTGGTAGATGATCGGCGCGATGATCGATGGCAACGCGCTTTAAAATCTGCTCTACACGCTGCTTACGTTCACTTTTTGAGATATTTTGGTATTGCAGCGGTAGCTCAACATTTTCAAACACCGTTAGCTCATCAATCAGGTTAAAACTTTGAAATACAAAACCAATAGACGCTTTACGTAGCTGTGAGAGCTGTTTTTCGCTATAGCCCGCAATGTCCGTGCCCGCAAACTCAAACTGCCCAGATGACGGTGAATCCAACATCCCTAAGATGGATAATAAAGTAGACTTACCACACCCAGACGGGCCCATGATGGCGACAAACTCGCCTTCATTAACGGTTAGGTTAATATCGTTTAGCGCAGTAGTTTCAACGTCTTGAGTACGAAATACACGGTTTAGGTTAGTTAGTTTTATCATTGTTATATCCTTAGAAATTGAGTTGTTGCGCTTTGTCGAAGTTACTGTAGCTTGAGGTGATCACTTGCTCACCTTGCGATAGCCCATCTAACACTTCGTAATAATCTTGATTCTTCTTGCCTAAGCGAATGTCACGGCGCTCGGCGGTTTTGCCATCACTTGCCAACACGTATACCCAATTACCGCCAGAGCTTGTAAAAAAGGCACCTCGCTTTAGCAATAAGGCATTTTCTTTGTTACCACCAAGCATAAGTTCTACATCTAGGCTTTGGCCGCGTTTGATGTCGCTAAGGCCGCTTGGTAGCGCCACTTCTACCTGAAATTGAGATTGTGTTACACGGCTATCAATTTTGCTCACCTTGGCACTGACTAAGCCGCTGTCTAACATCACACTCACTGCCATATCCGGTTGTACTTGATTTAAATAAAACTCATCAAGGCGAACGACCAACTTGTATTCATTCGGAATGTCAATTTGGCCTAACCGCGCTCCTTTACTCTTTGACTCACCAATTTCAACATCCAACTCACTCAAATAACCCGATACCGGCGCTTTGATCAGTAGGTTTTCAAGGTTTTTACGGGCAAATTGCAAGTTTTTCTGTAGCATCTCAGCACTGTCTTCTAGCTGTTCGACTTGCACTTTACGAATAGAGTTTTCCTGCGTTTGGCGCTCTAACGTCAGCTCCTTTCGGGCCTTGTAATACTGTAAATCGTCCTCGATTTCAGATAGCCTGTCGGTTGCCAGTACGCCTTTCTCAACGAGTGGTTTAGATTGCTTATAACGGCGTTCCAAATGGCTAATTTGTAGGTCAATCTCCAGCAAGTCACGGCGTAGATTAAGCCGACTGGTTTCCATCGTCATTTGGGTGTTTCTCAGGAAGTTAAGTTGCTCTGTTACTTGTGCCTCACGGCTCATCACGTCTAACTGTAAACTGGTGTTACTCAATCTCACTAATGGCTGACCTGCCTCAACAAACTCACCCTGCTCCACCAAACGCTCTTCTACTTGGCCACCCGCGATGGTATCTAAGTAAATAGTGGTTTTTGGTACGACTTGACCACGCAAGCTTAGTGCGTCCACAAACGCTCCCTTGCTTACAGTACTCACCGTTAGGCTACTCAGCACGAGATTTTGACTACGACCTGAAGAGGCAGTGTTATTGAATGCTAATGCCGCTGCAGCAATGCTCAGTAGTACACCACCTGCCACCGCTTTTTTAAGATGTTTTTGTAATCCTGAACGCTCTATTTTCTTATCCATAATCACGCCTCTTGTTCTTAGTCAGTTAAATCGTTTTATCGAATATGCGTAACTAATATCAAGCACCGTGCCAAGCTTGATTTTATAAACAAGTACAACAACTTAGATATTTATCCTTATAT